>NZ_QOBB01000369.1:0-4248 GCF_024704855.1 Burkholderia sp. HAN2018
CACCGCGACGCCGGCGCCCGCGACGATGGCGGTCGCGATCAGGCCGGCGCTGCCGCCCGTCCACAGGCGCGCCGTGCAGCCTGCCGCGATCAGCGCCAGCGCGACGGTCAGCGCGCGCTGCTCGCCGACGCGTCGTGCGAGCCCGACACCGACTCCGGCGACGATACCCATCAGCACGAACGGCAGCGTGGTCAGCAGCGCGGCCGCGCGAAAGCCGAGGCCGGTGTCGGCGCGCACGATGTCGAGCACGGGGCCGAACGCGGTCAGGAACGGACGCAGGTTGAGGCCGGCCAGTACCAGCAGCGCGAGCGCGCCATAGGACACGGAAGCCGCATGCGGGCGGCGGACAGCTTGCGCGGTGCCGGGGTCGGACATCGGGATGCTCCAGGGAGGGGCCGGTGGCCCTGTGATGCGATGCCGAAAGGGTAAGCGCGCGCTACGCCAGGTGAAAATTAAATATTCGACTGGGAATCAGTGCGGAATGCGATGGCCAGGCGGAGTGGGCTTGCCGTCGGTCGTCGAGGCTCGATTGGCTTGGGCGTTGGCTTTGGCTTTGGCGTTGGAGGTGTTGCCCGTCAGAACCCGGGATCGCAGCCCCGAGGCTGACAATCGACGCGCCGATAGTGACGGCGCGTCGCACAATCAAGGAGATTCGTCGTTTATTGAAGAGGGCGATTGTTACGCGAATCGCTAAATTTCGTATTTCTCGCGGGCCGCCACAAGCGCCCGAATGCGCGCGCGATCGTCCGCCGTCTCCGGCGTAAAGATCACGAGCGTCTGGTTGGGCCGGCCGCTCACGGCGAACGCCGAGTATTCGAGCGCGATTCGCCCGACGGCAGGATGGTGGATCTCCTTGGTCCCTTCCTCGTGCGAGCGAATATCGTGGTCGCGCCACAGCGCGTCGAACTCGGCGCTCGTCGCGCGCATCTCGTCCACGAATGCCTGCACGGCCTGCGTCGCGCCGCCGCGCGCGACGTCGGCGCGAAACGCGCCCACCGCGAACTGCGCGACGCGTGCCCAATTCGCTTGCACGCCGCGCACGTGCGGATCGACGAAGATGAGCCGCAGGATGTTGCGCCGTTCCGGCGATAGCGTCGCGTAGTCGGTCAGCGTCGCGGCCGCCGCGTTGTTCCACGCGACGACGTCCCACGTCGCCGAGCGCACGATCGCGGGGCTCGCGTCGAGCGAATCGAGCACGTGCTGCACGCGCGGCGACACGTGGTCGGTCGCGTGATAGCGCACCTCCGGCGGATGGCCGACACCGATCAGGAACAGGTGCTCGCGTTCGGCATCGTTCAGCAGCAGCGCGCGGGCGAGCCGGTCGAGCACGTCGGCCGACGGCGCGCCGCCGCGCCCCTGTTCGAGCCACGTGTACCACGCGGCACTCACGTGCGCGCGCTGCGCGACTTCCTCGCGCCGCAGGCCCGGCGTGCGGCGCCGCGTGGCCGGCAGCCCGAGCGCGGCGGGGTCGAGTTTCTCGCGGCGGTCCCGCAGGTACGCGCCGAGCAGGTTGTCGGGGGCGTCAGCCATATCCTGTTAGTTCGTTTACCGGTAAACCGTCACGACTTCACCGCGAGCGGCCGTCGACAGATAGTAAGCCTCCATGCCATCCGGAGGTACTGAACATGCGTGTCTTTGTTACTGGAGCGTCGGGATTCGTCGGCTCTGCCGTGGTTGCCGAACTCGTGGCCGCCGGGCACTCGGTGCTCGGTCTCGCGCGGTCCGACGCGGCCGCCGCGTCGGTTGCGGCGGCGGGGGCCGACGTCCATCGCGGGTCGCTGGAGGATCTCGACAGCCTCACGCGCGGCGCCGAAGCCGCCGATGCGGTGATCCACACGGGATTCAATCACGACTTCTCGCGCTTCGCGCAGAACTGCGAACTCGACCGTCGCGCAATCGAGACGATCGGCGCGGCACTCGCGGGCTCGGCGCGGCCGCTGGTCGTCACGTCGGGCCTCGCGCTCGTCGCGCCCGGCCGTGCGGCGACGGAAGACGATCCGCACGTGCCGGTGTCGTCGGTCTATCCGCGTGCGTCGGAAGCGGCCGCGGTCGCACTGGAGGCGAGCGGCGTGCACGCATCGGTCGTGCGTCTGCCGCCGTCGGTGCACGGCGACGGCGATCACGCCTTCGTGCCGCGCCTGATCGCGTTCGCGAGGGAGAAGGGGGTATCGGCCTTTGTCGGCGATGGCGGCAACCGCTGGCCTGCCGTGCACCGGCTCGATGCGGCGCGCGTGTACCGGCTCGCGGTCGAACGCGGCGCGGCCGGCGCGCGTTATCACGCGGTCGACGATACGGGCGTGCCGTTCCGCGACATCGCGGACGTGATCGGCCGGCGGCTCGACGTGCCGGTCGTCGCGAAAACGGCGGCCGAAGCCGGCGAGCACTTCGGCTGGTTCGCGATGTTCGCGGGGATGGATGCGCCGGCAACGAGCGAGCGCACGCGCGCATCGCTCGGCTGGGCACCGACGCAGCCGGGGCTGCTGGCCGATATCGACCGGCCGCGGTATTTCGAAGGCTGAGCCGGCGGCGGTCGTGCGGCCGTTTGCAACGGCCGCGCTTGCCGCCCGCGTGACCCCTTTCAGACCGCGACGACGATCTTCCCGACCTGCACGCCGGCTTCCCTGTATCGATGCGCGTGCACGATGTCGTCGAACGCGAACGTGCGATCGATCAGCGGCTTCAGCATGCGCGGCCGCCCGCCGGGTCGCGCGTCATTCGACCGGATGCAGATCCTGAAGCAGCGTCGGCACGAGCTCCGACACGGTCGGATGGATGTGCATCGCGCGGCTGATCGTCGTGTACGGCGCACCCGCGGCCATCACGTCGAGCATCCCGTGCACGACTTCGTCGCCCGTCACGCCGAGGATCGTCGCGCCGAGGATCGCATGATTGTCCGCGTCGACGATCACCTTCATGAACCCCAGGCTTTCGCCTTTTTCCACCGCGCGGCCGACGCGTGTCATCGGGCGCGTGCCGACGAGCAGCCGGCGGCCCGTCTGCTTCGCTTCCGCGAGCGTCATGCCGACGCGGCCGAGCGGCGGATCGACATACATCGCGTACGCCGTGATGCGGTCGGACACCTTGCGCGGGTCGTTATCGAGCAGGTTGGCCGCGACGATCTCGTAGTCGTTGTATGCGGTATGCGTGAACGCGCCGCGCCCGTTGCAGTCGCCGAGCGCCCAGATGCCGGGCACGTTCGTGCGCAACTGCTCGTCGACCTCGATATAGCCGCGCGCATCGGTCGCGACGCCCGCACGGTCGAGCCCGAGATCGTCGGTATTCGGCACGCGTCCGACCGCGAGCAGCAGGTGCGAGCCCGCGACCTCGCGGCCGCCGCCCGTGCAGTCGAGGCCGACCGCGATGCCGTCGCCGTCGCGCCGTGCGCTCAGGCAGGTCGCATCGAGCTGCACGTCGATCCCTTCGCCTTCGAGGATCTCGCGCACGGCCTGCGACACGTCCTCGTCCTCGCGGCGGATCAGGCGCGGGCCCTTCTCGACGATCGTGACCCGCGACCCGAAGCGGCGATACATCTGGCCGAATTCGAGCCCGACGTAGCTGCCGCCGACGATCACGAGGTGCGCGGGCAGGAAATCGACGTCCATCATCGTCGAGTTGGTCAGGTACGGCACCGTGTCGAGGCCCGGCATCGCGGGCACCTGCGCGCGCCCGCCGACGTTGATGAAGATGCGTTCCGCTTCGAGCAGCGCGTCGCCCACGCGCACCGCATCGGCGCGCTCGAAGCGGGCGTGACCCTGAAACACGGTGGTGTTCGCGAGTCCGCGCACCCATTGCTCGACGCCGTGGTTCGAGCGGCCGGAGATCTGGTCCTTGCGCGCCTTCACGGCTTTCATGTCGACGGTGACGGGGCCGCCGACCGACACGCCGTATTCGCCGGCCCGCCGCGCGAGGTGCGCGGCGTACGCGCTCGCGATCAGCGTCTTGGTCGGGATGCAGCCGGTGTTCACGCAGGTGCCGCCGAAGCGGCCGCGCTCGATGATCGCGACCTTCATTCCGGCGGCGGACAGCCGCGCGGCGAGTGGCGGCCCGGCTTGCCCGGTGCCGATGACGATCGCGTCGAAGTGTTGCGTCATGACGTCCTCCTGTGCGGGTGCAGCGAGGGAACGCGTGCGGGCGAGCCGCGTGCGAGGCCGGCGCACGGTCGCGCGACGGCGAGCGCCTATGGTAGTCCTGTTGGCGTGCGCTCGCGAGCGCCGGCGGGGCGGAGGCGGCGACGCGTGCCCGGGCCTG
>NZ_QOBB01000370.1:0-4266 GCF_024704855.1 Burkholderia sp. HAN2018
GGAACGGCCGCGCCGGCCGCCGCCGTGTTCGCCGCCTGCCGGTGCGGATCGGCCCGCTTGCGCGGATCGAAGCGTGGTGGTCACGCCGTGTCGCCGCGCGTGCCGGTGGCGGGAGCAGCGGGAGCGGCCCTCACGATCCGCGTTTCGCGCATCACGCACAGCGTCGCGACGGTGACGAGGCCGAGCGCGACGAGAAACAGCGACACGGGCCACGATGCGTGATAACGCGCGAGCAGCGCGGTGGCGATCAGCGGCGACATCCCGCCGGCGAAGATCGACGCGACTTCATGCCCGAGCGCGACGCCCGAGTAGCGCACCTCGGTGCTGAACAGCTCGCCGACGAGCGCGGGCAGCGTGCCGATCATCGCGCCGTGGCTCACCGCCGTGCCGACCGTCAGCGCGAGCCAGACGAGCGGCGTCGCGCGCGTGTCGAGCAGCCAGAAGAACGGGAATGCGCACGCGACGAGGCTCAGCGCGCCGATCAGGTACACGGGCTTGCGGCCGATCCGGTCGGACAGCCGGCCCCACGCGAGCATCGCGCCCATCTCGACGATCATCGCGATCATCACGCCGGTCAGCATCACGCCGTTCGGGATGCCGACATATTTGCCGTAGACGAGCGAGAACGCGAGAAAGATGTAGGCGCCGCCGTTCTCGGCCACGCGCAGTCCCATCGCGAGCAGGATTTCCTTCGGATGGCGGCGGATGCACTCGACGATCGGCAGATGCGTGTGCGCGCCGCGCCGGCCGGCCTGCTCGAAGTCTCGGCTTTCGGGCAGATGACGGCGGATATAGATGCCGATCGCGAAGATCGCGATGCTCGCGAGGAACGGCAGCCGCCAGCCCCAGGTGCGGAACGCGTCGTCCGGCAGCGCCTGTGCGGCGAGAAACGCGGCCGACGACAGCACGAAGCCGCCGCCCACGCCGAGCTGGCTCCACGCCGCGTAGTAGCCGCGCTGCTCGGGCGGCGCGTTCTCGCTGATCATCAGCACGCCGCCGCCCCATTCGCCGCCGGACGCGATGCCTTGCAGCAGGCGCAGCACGACGAGCGCCGCCGGTGCCCACAGGCCGACCTGCGCATAGGTCGGCAGCAGGCCGATCGCGAAGGTCGACGCGCCCATGATCAGCAGCGTCCACACGAGCGACGCCTTGCGCCCGTAGCGGTCACCGACGTGGCCGAACACGATCCCGCCGAGCGGCCGCGCGACGAAGCCGAGCGCGAATGCCGCGAACGCGGCGAGGCTGCCCGCGAGCGGCGACGCGCCGGGCGGAAAGAACACGTGGCCGAACACGAGCGCCGCGGCCGTGCCGTACACGAAGAAGTCGTACCACTCCATCGCGTTGCCGGCGACGGAGGCGATGACGATCCGGCGCAGCTGCCGGTCGGCGAGCGGCCGGGCGGCGCTCGGGGATTGCACGGTGTCGGTCGGGTACATGGCGGACTCTGAAGGGGGGCGGGCGCGTGCCGTCTTTGCGGCACTGCGGGCTAGTGTTGTCGGCCCCGTGTCCCCGGTCAAATCCGCAGAAAAAGGGGAGTGTCATCACTCCCGCAAATGATGGTCATGCGGCGCGCGGCCGTGCCCGCGCGCCCGGCATGCCGTCACCGCTCGATCTGCCGGTTCCAGCGCGTATCCCACTGCGCGCGGCGCGCGTTGATCGCGGTCCAGTCGACCACGGTCACCTTGCGCACGAGATCGTCGACATTGCCGAGGCTCTGTTGCATCGCGGCGGGCATCTTCGCGAGACGGTTGGTCGGAATCTGCTTGCCGGCCTCGGCCGCCTTCGTCTGCGCGGGCGCGGACAGCAGGAACTGCGCGAGCTTCTGCGCGAGCTGCGGATCGGGATTGTTCGCGACCACGCACAGGTCGACGAGCAGCAGCACGGGGCCTTCCTTCGGGTTCGCGTAGGCGACGGGGATGCCCTTGTCCTGCAGGTCGCCGACGCCGGTCGGCGTGAGCGGGAACAGGCCGGCTTCGCCGGTCTGCACCATCTCCGAGATCTTCGCCGAGTTCGGGATGTACTCGACGACGTTCGGCCCGACCGTGCTTGCCCACTTGCTGAAGCCGGGCTCGACGTTCTGCTCGTTGCCGCCGAGCAGCCGGTTGATCGCGAGGAAGCCGTGCAGCCCGAACGTGCTGCTGGACGCCGACTGGAACACGACCTTGCCCTTGTATTTCGGATCGGCGAAATCCATCCACGACGTCGGCGGCGTCCAGCCTTTCTCGGCGAACAGCTTCTTGTTGTACGCGATGCCGGTCATCCCGAGCTGCACGCCCGCGCCGACGTCGTCCTTCATCCGCGCGAACGGATACAACTCCTTCAGCACCGGCGAATCGTCGAGCTTCTGGCACACGCCGAGGCTGACCGCGCGCGCCATCACGCCGTCGTCGAGGAACGCGACGTGGATCTGCGGCTTGTTGCGGTTCGCGAGCAGTTTCGCGAGCACGTCCGACGACGTGCCGGGCACGACGACGACCTTCACGTTGTTCGCCTTCTCGAAGTCGGGCAGCACCTGGCTCGTGTAGGCCTTCTCCATCGGGCCGCCATTCATGCCCACGTAGATCGTCTTCGTTTGCGCGAACGCGGGCGCGCCGGCACCTGCGATGCAGAGGGCGGCGGCAGCTGCGATCGTTCCGGGCAGTTTCATTTGTGGGTCTCCTCTTGACGGAAAGGGGCGGTCGGCTCGGCTTCGCGGAAGAAGCGGCCGATCGAGAATGCATCGAGCGGGGTGGCGGTTTCGCCGGTCGTGACGAGATCGGCGAGCACGTCGCCGACGCCCGGCGCGAGCAGGAAGCCGCCGCCGGAAAAGCCGAACGCATGAAGCAGGCGCGGCGTCGTGCGGCTCGCGCCGATGATCGGGTTGTGGTCGGGCGTGCAGCCTTCGACGCCGCTCCACGTGCGGATCAGCAGTGCGTCACGCAGCGCAGGCAGCAGCGCGCAGGCATCGCGCATCACCGCGCGCGTCGTATCGACCGACGGCTGGCCGAATTCGCCGTCGCCGCGGCCGCGCCCGCCGCCGATCACGCAGTTGCCGCGCGCGACTTGCCGCGCATACACGCCGCCGCCGTACACGCCGAGGTTGTGCGTGATGAACGGCGGCAGCGGTTCGGTCACCCACATGTTCGGGTAGATCGGCTCCATCGGCACGGCTTCGCCGAAGCGTTCGGCGATCGTGTTCGCCCACGCGCCGGCCGAGTTGATCAGCCACGTCGCGGTGCAGGCGCGGCCGCCTGCCTGAAAGTGAAAGCGCGTGCCGTCGTGGTGAACGTCGTCGACGGGGGTGTGCTCGAACACGTCCGCGCCCGCCGCGCGGGCCGCGCGCGCGAACGCGGGCGACACGAGGCGCGGGTTGGCGTGACCGTCGGTCTCGCACAGCGAGCCGCCGAGCGCCGCACGGCCGAGCCACGGGTAGCGGCGCCGGAACGCATCGCCGCGCATCACCTGCAGCGGCAGGCCGTATTCGCCGGCGAGCGTCGCGTAGGCATCGAGCGCGTCGAGATCGGCGTCGCTGCGCGCGAGCCGCAGGTGGCCCGACACGACGAATTCGCCGTCGATGCCGATCAGTTCGGGCAGGCGATCCCAGATGCGCCGCGCACGCAGCGCGAGCGGCAGCTGCTCGGCGGGCCGGCCCTGGCAGCGCACGCCACCGTAGTTCACGCCGCTCGCCTGCGCACCGCAATCGCGCCGCTCGAACAGCCCGGCGCGCAAGCCGCGGCGCGTCAGCGCGAGTGCGGCCGACGCGCCGACGAGGCCGCCGCCGACGATCGCGACGTCGTAATGCCGGGTCTCATTCATCGCGTGCCTCGTCGGGAATCGCCGCGACATCGTCGCCCGCCAGCGCGGCCGAGATCGGGAACGGCTTCACGGGCGGTTGCGCACGCAACCGGCCGACGTCGGCGAGCGGGCGACCGGTTTCGGCGGCCAGCAAGAGCGCGGCCGCGTCGCCGCACATGCGGCCCTGGCAGCGGCCCATTCCGACGCGCGTCAGCGCCTTCAGCCGGTTCAGCTCGGTTGCCGCGCCGTCGCGGACGCAGCGGCGCAGCGTCCCTGCATCGACCTCCTCGCAACGGCACACGATCGTGTCGTCCGCGCAGCGTACGGCCTGCTCGACCGGCGGCGCGAACGCCGCTTCGAGGCCCGCCCGGAATGCGCCGACGCGCGCAAGCGTGCGTTCGAGCGTCGCCCCGTCGGGTTTGCCGGCGGGCGCGGGCGACGCGATGCCGGCGTCGTCGAGCAACGCGAGTGCCGCGCGCCGGCCCGATGCCT
>NZ_QOBB01000371.1:0-4246 GCF_024704855.1 Burkholderia sp. HAN2018
CCGGCGCGGAAGCCGGGCCCGGCATGCTTGCCGCGCCGCCCGGCGTGCCCGACGGCGCGGTGGACGGCGCCGGCGACATGCCGCCCGTGGCGCTGGTGTCCGAGCTCGCACCGGTACCGGTGTCGCTCTTTTTCTGGCAACCCGCACCCGCCGCCAGGCCGGCGATCAGGATGCCGGCGAAGACGGCTCGCGATACGTGACGAAGGGAATATCGCTGCATGACACCTCCGCTGATGTCGGTGGATGGAACCCTTCGACGCGCAATCCCCGTGCCTCGCCATCGATCCCTCCCATTCATTTTTCAAATGACGCCCAGCCGAATATTTAATTTCCCATCACCGTGCCGGCCACCCATACTCGCCAACAAATCCGAGACATAACGTCCACGGCGGCCGGGCCGTCGCAGCGTATACGCGCTGCCGGTTTCGCGCCCCGCACATGGAAGGAGACAACGGCGTGCAACTGGAAGCCACCCACCGCCCGGGCATCGTGCCCGGCGCGGTCGACGCATCGCATCGAACCGATTCGGCCGCGCGCGACCCCGCGCTGAGCCCGCGGCTGCACAACCCCGACCTCGCGCCCACCAAGGCCGAGGGGCGGACGTGGGGCCGCTACAGCATCTTTGCGCTGTGGACCAACGACGTGCACAACATCGCGAACTACTCGTTCGCAATCGGGCTGTTCGCGCTCGGCCTGTCGGGCTGGCAGATGCTCGCGTCGCTCGCGATCGGCGCGGTGCTCGTGTACGGCTTCATGAACCTCACCGGCTACATGGGCCAGAAGACCGGCGTGCCGTTCCCGGTGATCAGCCGGATGAGCTTCGGCATCTACGGCGCGCTGCTGCCCGCGATGATCCGCGCGGTGATCGCGATCGCATGGTTCGGCATCCAGACCTATCTCGCGTCCGTCGTGCTGCGCGTGCTGCTCACCGCGATCTGGCCGGGCCTCGCCGCGTTCGACCAGGACGCGATCTTCGGGCTGTCGACGCTCGGCTGGGTCACGTTCGTCGCGATCTGGCTCGTGCAGATCGGCATCCTCACGTACGGGATGGAAATGGTCCGCAAGTACGAAGGGCTCGCCGGCCCGGTGATCCTCGTCACGACGCTGTCGCTCGCCGCGTGGATGTTCAGCCGCACGGGCGGCCATCTCGCGATGTCGATCGGCAAGCCGCTGACCGGCCTGAAGATGTGGACGGAGATCTTCGCGGGCGGCTCGCTGTGGCTTGCGATCTACGGCACGCTGGTGCTCAACTTCTGCGACTTCGCGCGCTCGTCGCCGAGCGCGAAGACGGTGCGGGTCGGCAACTTCTGGGGCTTGCCGGTCAACATCCTCGTGTTCGCGACGATCAGCTTCGTGCTCGCGGGCGCGCAGTTCAAGCTGAACGGCCACATCATCCACAGCCCGACGGAAATCATCGCGACGGTACCGAACAAGCTGTTCCTCGTGCTCGGCTGCCTCGCGTTCCTGATCGTCACGGTCGCCGTGAACATTATGGCGAACTTCGTCGCGCCGGCCTTCGTGCTGACGAGCCTTGCGCCGCATCGCCTGTCGTTCCGCCGCGCGGGCCTGATCAGCGCGACGGTCGCCGTGCTGATCCTGCCTTGGAACCTGTACAACAGCCCGATCGTGATCGTCTATTTCCTGTCCGGCCTCGGCGCGCTGCTCGGCCCGCTGTACGGGATCATCACGGTCGACTACTGGCTCGTGCGCAAGCAGCGCGTGAACGTGCCCGACCTCTATACCGAAGCGCCGACCGGCGCCTACTTCTACACGCGCGGCGTGAACCGCAAGGCACTTGCGGCGCTCCTGCCGTCCGCGCTGATCTCGATCACGCTCGCCGTCGTGCCGGCCTTCAGCGCGATGACGCCGTTCTCGTGGCTGCTCGGCGCGGCCATCGCGGGCAGCGTGTACTGGCTGCTGGCCGATCGCAAACGGCAATACGAGGAGCGCTCGGGCGAGCCCATCGCGGTCGCCTGCGCGCAACACTGAACACACGCATACGGAGTCAGCAATGAGGATCCTGGTAGTCAACGTCAACACGACCGAGTCGATCACCGACGCGATCGCCGCGCAGGCGCAGGCCGCCGCATCGCCGGGCACGGAGATCGTCGGGCTGACGCCGCGCTTCGGCGCGGAGTCGATCGAAGGCAACTTCGAGAGCTACCTCGCGGCGATCGCCGTGATGGATCGCGTGCTGAGCTACGACGAGCCGTACGACGCGGTGATCCAGGCCGGCTACGGCGAACACGGCCGCGAAGGCCTGCAGGAACTGCTGACGGTGCCCGTCGTCGACATCACCGAAGCGGCCGCGAGCGTCGCGATGCTGCTCGGCCATCGCTACTCGGTCGTCACGACGCTCGACCGCACGGTGCCGCTGATCGAGGATCGCCTGAAGCTCGCCGGGCTCGACGCGCGCTGCGCGTCGGTGCGCGCAAGCGGCCTCGCGGTGCTCGAACTCGAGGAAAACCCGGCGCGCGCGATCGAGTCGATCGTCGGCCAGGCGCAGCGCGCGGTGAAGGACGATCACGCGGAAGTGATCTGCCTCGGCTGCGGCGGGATGGCCGGCCTCGACCGGCAGATCGAGGAATGCACGGGCGTGCCGGTCGTCGACGGCGTATCGGCCGCGGTCGCGCTCGCCGAGTCGCTGGTGCGCCTGAAGCTGAAGACGTCGAAGGTCCGCACGTATGCACCGCCGCGCCCGAAGCGGATCGTCGGCTGGCCGGGCACCTTCGCACAATGACGCGCCGCCGGCCGGCTGCTGCGTCGCGCTCGGGCATCGTGTCGCCGGGAGACGTATCGGCATGCGGGACACGCTAGAACCGGACGCACTGCCCCGCGGCGCGTCCGACGCCGCAGGTGCGCTCGACGTGCTCGATGCGCGGCTGATGCGCATCCTGCTCGTGCTGCTCACCGAGCGCACCGTGTCGCGCGCGGCCGTGCGGCTGAACATGTCGCAGCCGGCGACGAGCGCCGCGCTCAAGCGCCTGCGCACGCTGCTCGGCGATCCGTTGCTGGTGCGCAGCCGCTACGGGATGGTGCCGACCGAGTTCGGCGCGCGGCTGATCGAACCGCTGCGCAACGCGCTGCGCGTGATCGACTTCATCCGTATCCAGCAGCCGACGTTCGACGCGCGCACGTCGGTGCGCACCTACCGGATCGGCTGCCCCGACTACCTGAACGTGCTGTTCGTGCCGAAGCTCGTCGCGCTGTTCCGCGAACGCGCGCCGAACGCGCAGCTCGTGTTCCATCCGCTCGGCGACGGCTTCGACGACGAGCGCGCGCTGGCCGACGGCGAACTCGACGTCGTGATCGACAATCGCCCGGCGCGCTCGTCGCGGTTCCGGCAGGACGACCTGTTCGACGATCGCGTCGTATGCCTGATGCGCGCGACGCATCCGCTCGCGCGGCACGGCGCGATGACGGCCGCCGATTTTGCCGACGCGCCGCAGCTGTGCCCGACACCGTCGTGGCTCGAGGCGTCCGGCGCGATCGACCGGCAGCTCGAACGCGTGGGCCTGCAGCGGCGGATCGTCGTCACGCTGCCCCACTTCGAACTTGCCGCGCATGCGCTCGTGCGCACCGACATGCTCCTGACCACCACGTACCGGCTCGCGCGGCATTATGCGAAGCTGCTGCCGCTCGCCGCCGTCGCGCTGCCGGTGGAGCCGCCGGACATCGTGTACCGGATGACGTGGAACGAATCGGGCGCGTGCGTGGACGGCGTGCGCTGGCTGCGCGGGCTGATCGCGGAAGCGACACGCGCGTGGCTCGACGCCGAGGCGATGCTGCCGGCGGTTGCCGCGGTTCCCGCCGGCGCAGCTGCGGACGCAGGGAACAGCGTGACGGCTGCGGGCGATACGGCCGATGCACCCGATACAGACGCTACAGCCGATACGCCCGAACCGGTTCGACGCACGCGCCGCAGGCAGGCGACGCATTGCCGTGCATCGCACCCGCCGCGCGTCGCCCATGCGGCACGCATCCACCGTCACGCGACGAAGTCGCATTGACCGGCGCGACCGACAGGCGCGACAACGCGCCGCTCCGTACGTCACACACTTTCACGCACCGTCACGCAGCATCGCGCATCGGTTGCGCAAGCAGCTTGCATGCAACGACGGCCACGACGAGCGCGAGCACGCCGCTCACCGTCAGCGCGTCGGCAAACCCGCTCGCGAACGCGACGGGCGCCGCCTTCGCGAGCGCGCCGGCGGCCGACGGCGGCACACGCTCGAGCGCCCGCGCC
>NZ_QOBB01000372.1:0-4211 GCF_024704855.1 Burkholderia sp. HAN2018
CGGGGCCGCCCGCGAGCGCGTGCCACGCCGTATCGAGCGCGGCTTCGTCGGGCGGCTCGTCGAGCCATGCATCGAACGACTGGCCGGCGCCGGCGACGAGCCAGTTCAGCACGCTGCGTCGCGCCTCGCGCGTCGAGCGCGACGACAGGTACGGCCCGGCGACGACGTAGCAGCGATAGACCGCACGCGTGAGCGCCACGTAGACGAGCCGCGCGCGCTCCGCGGCCTGCTCGCGCAGCGCTTGCTGCGCCGCATGCGCGGCCGCCTCGTCGTCGCACCCGTAATGCAGCACCGCGTCGCCCGCATCGTCGTGGTATTCGCGCGCATCGGGCAACGCGGACGCGGGCGGCTCGCGCAACCCGCCGTCGTTCAGGAACGGACAGAACACGATCGCGTATTCGAGGCCTTTCGACTTGTGCACGGTGACGATCTGCACGAGGTTGCGATCGGATTCGAGCCGCAACTGCGCTTCCTCGCCGCCGCCGTCGAGCCGTTGCGCGGCTAGCCAGCGCAGCGTCGGCGCGATGCCCGGCTGCGCGGACGCGCGTGCCTGCGTCAGTTCGGCCAGATGGTTGATGTCGGTCACGCGACGCTCGCCGTCCGCGCCGGCCATCAGCCGCTCGGCGATCCGCAATTCGCGCGTGAACGTGCGCCACATCACCGCGAAACCGCGTTCGCGCCACAGCAGCCGGTACCGCGAGAAGCGCTCGACCCAGCTCATCGCGTCGGCACTGTCGGCCGCGGACGCTTCGTGTGACGCATCACCGTCGCCCTGCTCCATCCGCCACAGTGCGCCGGCATCGAGGCCGAACCAGTCGGCTGCGAGCGCCGCGCGCAGCCGCCGCAGGTCGCCCGGCGCATCGATCGCCGCCAGCACGCGTTCAAGCTGCTCCGCGTCGCCGGTCGAGAACACCGAGGCCTGCGCCAGTTCCACGCTGCCGATGCCCCACGTGGCCAGCACGCGCTTCACGAGACTGCCCTGCCGGTGCGTCTGCACGAGCACCGCGATATCGCCCGGCGACAGCGGCGACTCGCCGAGCCGCACGCGCCCTTCGCGCGCGCCCCGCATCAGCCGGGCAATCTCGGCGGCACAGGCCTGCGCGGCCCGTGCCTGCGCATCGCGCTTGAGCAACGTGCCTTCACCGCCAGGCAACGCCCACACCCGGAAGTCGCCTGCCGGGCCCGGATCGGTTTCGTCGACGAACGGCGCGCGCACGCGCGTGCCGGCACGCACCGCGTAGTAGTCGAGCCCGTCGAGCACGAACGCGCGCGGATTCGACATGAAGAAGCGGTTGCACGCATCGACGATCGCGGGCGTCGAGCGCTGGTTGACCGCGAGCGTGTAGCACGCGCTCGCCCGCGCACGCGCCGCCAGATAGGTATGCAGATCGGCCGCGCGGAAGCTGTAGATCGCCTGCTTCGGATCGCCGACGAGGAATAGCGGGCCGCCCGGCGCGAAGATCCGGTCGAAGATCGCGAACTGCAGCGGGTCGGTATCCTGGAACTCGTCGATCAGCGCGGCCGGATAGCGCGCGCGCAGCGTCTCGGCGAGCCACGGATGCGCATGCAGCGCGTGGTACAGGTTCGCCAGCAGATCGTCGAACGACACGATGCGCCGCGTGCGCTTGCGCTCGGCCAGCTCGCCCGGCGCCATGTCGAGCCATTCGGCGATCAGCGCGAGCCAGCGCGCGCGCTGTGCGGCTTCAGCCGCCGCCACGGCCGCCTCGAGCGCGTCCGCCACGTCGAAGAACGCGTGTTCGGGCGTCGCGCCGCCTTTTTTCGTCGCCTTCACGAGCGCGGTGCGCGTGAGCTTCAGCGCGGCCTTCGGCAGCGCAGCCGTCGCGTCGCCCTGCGCGAAATGCGCGGCCCATGCGGCGAGCGCATCGGCAACCGCTTCGGGTTTGTGCGAACGCTGGTTGAGCGCGGGCTGCGCGGCGCGCAGCAACGCATCGAT
Organism: Burkholderia sp. HAN2018; assembly: GCF_024704855.1. Taxonomy (NCBI): domain Bacteria; kingdom Pseudomonadati; phylum Pseudomonadota; class Betaproteobacteria; order Burkholderiales; family Burkholderiaceae; genus Burkholderia; species Burkholderia sp. HAN2018. Next base: position 1,955 of record NZ_QOBB01000372.1, read on the forward strand.
CGCTTCGCGCTCGGCCGCCCACATCCGCCCGGACTCAGCGAAGCATTCGGCCGCGGCGGCCTCGGCCGATTCGTCGGGCTCGGTCACGCCGTCCCAGCGCAGCGCGGCGAGCGGCTTCTTCAGCCGGCGCGCGAGCTGCGCGTCGAGCGCGGCCGGCCCGGCCCCCGATTCGACGAGCCAGGTCGCGAAACCCGGCCAGCGTGCGGCCGCCGGTTCGACGCGCGTGCGCCAGAAATCCGCCGCGAGTTCGAAGCGCAGCGACGCATCGTCGGCCTCCATGTCGAACGCGAACGGCATCGCGGCCGCGAACGGCGCTTCCTGCAGCGCGCGCTGGCAGAACGCGTGGATCGTATGGATGGCCGCCTGGTCGAACGCGCGCAGCGCACGCCGGATCCGTTTCGCGGCCGTTTCGGGATCGAGCTCGCCGCCTTCGCCGAGCGTCGTCTCGAGCAGGCGCTCGATGAACGGATCGCCGCCGTCGTCACCCGTATCGAGCGCATGCGCAAGCTGCGCGAGCCGGCCGCGAATCCGCTCGTGCAGCTCCGCGGTCGCCGCTTTCGTGAAAGTCACGACGAGGATTTCGTCCGCACCGAGATCCTTTTCCAGCAGCAAACGCACATAGAGCGCGCAGATGTTCCAGGTCTTGCCGGTGCCGGCCGATGCCTCGATCTGGTTGACGCCATCGAGCGGACACGCGAACACGTCGAGTTCGAGCGCCTGCTGCGGCTGCGACACGGCGCTCATGCGACCTCCTTCAGATGCTCGACGAGCGGATCGAACACGAGCCGCGCGAGCGTGGCGAACGGCTCGTCGAGCGACGCATGCGCGCCGCGCCATGCGATCGCGATGGCCGGATCGTCGGCTTCGCTCACGACCCGTTCGTTGATCCAGACACTCGCGGCCTTGGCCTCGCCGTCGGACACCCGCGCCCATGCGCTGCGCGGGAAAAACCGCAGCGGCATGCGCCGCCCCGCGCGAAACAGCGCGGCAAGCGGTGCGAGCTGCTCGAGCGGCGCCGCGACAGGCGTCAGCTCGAACGCGCCGCCGCTGCCGAACCACAGCGTGCGGCGCGGGCCGCCAGGCTCGATCGCGCAGTAGACGAGATGCGCAAGCCACGCGGACAGGTAGTCGCGCGCACTCGGCCTCGCATAACGGTAGATGATCTGCCCGGCCTGCGTCAGCCGGTTCAGCGTGCCGTGCAGTTCAAGCGGCGCGCTCACCGCGTCGCCCGACAGCAGCGCGTCGTGCGCGCCGAACAACGCCTGCTCGGTGTCGGGCCAGGCGGGCACGACGGTGAGCGAGAACGACCGCCGCTCCATCCCGTCGGCCAGCGCACGACGCACGTTCGACGCCAGCTGCGTCATCGAGCCGAGTGCCTGGTCGCGCCACACGGCGCCTGTCGCGCCGCCCGGCAGTTCGGGGCTCGCGTCCGCGATGCGCAGCGCATGATCGTGCACGCCGCCCTCGTCCGATTCGATCAGCAGCGGCAGCACGCGCTCGGCGAGCGCATCGCTGCCGGCGAAGTCGAGCGCGAACGGTTCCGTATCGAGCAGTTCGGCCTGCGCGTCGGCAAGCACGATGCCGAGCCGGCCGCGCAGCAACGCGCGCGCCGGATGGCGCCAGAAGCGTTCGAATTCGCTGAATGCGACGGGCTCGACCGGTTCGGCCGGCAGCGGCTGCGCGAAAAACGGCAATTCGCGCGGGCCGTCGCGCGACGCTTCGGCGGCGAGCAGCGACGCGAGCGTCGCCCGCTCGGCGTCATAGGACACCAGCGCGCTGCCGGGCTGGAAATACGCGGCCGCGAACGGTTGCAGCGGATGCTCGACGATGAACGCGCGCCGCGCGGCATCGACCGCGTCCGGCGCGGCGTCGGGGCCTGCCGTGACGAGCGCGAGATGGTCGAGCAATTCGTCGACGAGTGCCGCGGGCGGCAACGGCGCGTTGTCGCGAATGCTGCGGCCCGTGTACGCGATCAGCAACCGGTCGCGTGCGGCGAGCAGCAGGTCGAGAAACAGGTTGCGCTCGTCGTCGCGGCGCTGGCGATCGCCGAGCTTCGGCAACACGGCCATCAGGTCGAATTCGTCCGCGCGCGCGAGGCTCGGCAGCACGCCATCGTCCATCCCGAGCAGGCAGACGACGCGATACGGCAGCCCGCGCAGGCTCGTCAGCGACGAGAACGTGACGCCGCCCCACGGCACCCCGCCGCGCGCCGGATCGTCGAGCGCGGCGGCCAGCCCGGCCCGGACGACGGCCGCCG
>NZ_QOBB01000373.1:0-4221 GCF_024704855.1 Burkholderia sp. HAN2018
CATCCGCCGCGCGCGGCACGCGGGCCGTGCTGCGCCTGCCGGCGGTGCGCGTCGCGGCGCCGGCCGCCTCAACCAACACGTAGACGGAGAAACCACATGAGCGAGAACAATTTCCTGGTGATCGACGACAACGAGGTGTTCGCGGGTACGCTCGCGCGCGGCCTCGAGCGCCGCGGTTACGCGGTCCAGCAGGCGCACGACAAGGAGGCGGCGCTGCGGCTTGCCGCGGGCGGCAAGTTCCAGTTCATCACCGTCGACCTGCATCTCGGCGAGGATTCGGGCCTGAGCCTGATCGCGCCGCTGTGCGACCTGCAGCCCGATGCGCGAATCCTGGTGCTGACCGGCTACGCGAGCATCGCGACCGCCGTGCAGGCGGTGAAGGAAGGCGCCGACAACTATCTCGCGAAACCCGCGAACGTCGAGTCGATCCTGGCCGCGCTGCAGACCAACGCAACCGAAGTGCAGGCCGACGAAGCGCTCGAGAATCCGGTCGTGCTGTCGGTCGACCGGCTCGAATGGGAGCACATCCAGCGCGTGCTGGCCGAGAACAACAACAACATCTCGGCGACGGCGCGCGCGCTGAACATGCACCGCCGCACGCTGCAGCGCAAGCTCGCGAAGAAGCCGGTGCGGCAGTAAGCGGGCACTGGCGCCCGGCGCGTCAGCCGGGTGCGCCCGGGGCTCGCGACAGGCAGGCGACGATCTCGCGTTTCAGCAGGAGCGTGAGCAGCGCCGAGTAGAAGACGTTGGCGAGCAGCGGCGCGCATCCGCCGACGACGATGGCGCTGGCCAGCGGCCACGGCGTTGCCGATACGCCACGCGCGACGAACTGGATGCCGATGCTGATCGCCACGCTGGCGAATGCGATGCCCGCCAGCGTGCCCAGCCACGCGAGTACAAACGCGACGCTGTAGCGCCGCAGCGAATCCCGCCTGATCCGGCGCAGGAGCGACAGGATGTCGGCGCGCGTGAGCGCGAGCAAGGCCGGCACGATTCGGCCGGCGACGGACGGGTAGATGGTCATTCGAAGGCGGTGACGAATGCGTCGGTACTTGGCCGGAGGAGTCCGGATTATAGGGACGCACCAGCGCGCTTGCCATCAGCCGCATTCCAGGGGCAGGCACGGGCGCCGCATCGCCTGACCATGAAAAAACGGGCGACCCCGCAAGGGGCCGCCCGTTTTTCGTCGGACGCCGCGCGCGTTACAGCACGTAGCGCGACAGGTCTTCGTCCTGCGACACTTCGCCCAGCGCGCGGTCGACATACTTCGCGTCGATCGTCACGCGCTCGCCGGCATGGTTGCCGGCCGAGAACGACACTTCCTCAAGCAGTTTCTCGATCACCGTGTACAGCCGGCGCGCACCGATGTTCTCGGTCTTCTCGTTGACCGCATACGCGATCTCCGCGAGACGGCGGATGCCGTCGTCGGCGAACTCGAGCTGCACGTCTTCGGTCGCGAGCAGCGCCTGGTACTGCTTGACGAGGCTGGCGTCGGTGGCGACGAGGATCGCCTCGAAATCGTTCACCGACAGCGAGTCGAGCTCGACGCGGATCGGGAAACGGCCCTGCAGTTCGGGAATCAGGTCGCTCGGTTTCGCGAGGTGGAACGCGCCGCTCGCGATGAACAGGATGTGATCGGTCTTCACCATCCCGTACTTCGTGTTGACCGTCGTGCCTTCGACGAGCGGCAGCAGGTCGCGCTGCACGCCCTGGCGCGACACTTCGCCGCCGCTGCCTTCGTTGTTGCGCGACGTGATCTTGTCGATCTCGTCGAGGAACACGATGCCGTTCTGCTCGACGTTCTGCACGGCCTTCGTCTTCACTTCCTCGTCGTTCAGCATCTTCGCCGCTTCCTCGTCGGTCAGCAGCTTCAGCGCTTCCTTGATCTTCACCTTGCGACGCTGCTTCTTGCCGCTGCCGAGGTTCGAGAACATCGAGCGGATCTGCTCGGTCATCTCTTCCATCCCCGGCGGCGCCATGATGTCCATGCCGGCCGACGGCTGCTCGAGGTCGAGCTCGACTTCCTTGTCGTCGAGCTGGCCTTCGCGCAGGCGCTTGCGGAAGGTCTGGCGCGTCGCGTTGTTGTCGTCGTTCGCGTGGTCGGCATTGCCGCCGAAGCCCACCGCGCGCGGCTGCGGCAGCAGGATGTCGAGGATGCGGTCTTCCGCCTGGTCGGTGGCCTTGCTGCGCACCTTGCGCATCTCGGATTCGCGCGTCTGCTTGACCGAGATCTCGATCAGGTCGCGCACGATGCTGTCGACGTCGCGGCCGACGTAGCCGACCTCGGTGAACTTGGTCGCTTCGATCTTGATGAACGGCGCGTCGGCGAGCTTCGCGAGGCGGCGTGCGATTTCGGTCTTGCCGACGCCCGTCGGCCCGATCATCAGGATGTTCTTCGGCGTGATTTCCTGGCGCAGCGGGTCGGCGACCTGCTGGCGGCGCCAGCGGTTGCGCAGCGCGACCGCGACGGCCTTCTTCGCCTTGGCCTGGCCGATGATGTGCTTGTCGAGTTCCGAGACGATCTCGGCAGGGGTCATGGTGCTCATGGTGCGGTCCTTACTCGATCGTTTCGATGATGCGGTTGTGGTTCGTGTAGATGCACATGTCGCCGGCAATCTTCAGCGACTTCTCGACGATCTCGCGCGGCGACAGCTCGGTGTTCTCCGCGAGCGCGCGGGCCGCGGCCTGCGCATATGCACCGCCCGAACCGATCGCGCAGATGCCTTCCTCGGGGTCGAGCACGTCGCCGTTGCCGGTGATCACGAGCGTGGTGGTGGCATCGGCCGTGATCAGCATTGCCTCGAGGCGGCGCAGCATCCGGTCGGTGCGCCAGTCCTTCGCGAGCTCGACGGCCGCGCGGGTCAGGTTGCCCTGGTGCTTCTCGAGCTTCGCCTCGAAGCGGTCGAGCAGCGAGAACGCATCGGCGGTGCCGCCCGCGAATCCGACCAGCACCTGGTTGTTGTAGATCCGCCGCACTTTCCGCGCGCCACCCTTCATGACGATGTTGCCGAGGGTTACCTGGCCGTCGCCGCCGAGCGCGACCTTGTCGCCGCGCCGGACCGAAACGATGGTCGTGCCGTGAAATTGCTCCATCTGCGTTCCTTGAGAAAAACGGGGAAGAGTCGGGCGGCGCGAGGCGCCGCCGCGTAACTCGCAGTGCGCCGGGAAGCGGCCCGGCGCGCGTCCGTTTCATTTTAGGGCGGGCGCGGGGATATCAAGAGGCGGGAGGCAAATCGGAAAACCGGCCAACCGCGAGCCGGTGCCGGAAAAACAAAAAGCGCGCGGCAGGCCGCGCGCTTTCGGGAAGCAGCGTGTCTGAGCGGAACGCCGCTCGATCAGTCGCCGAACAGCTTCTGGCGCAACTCGCGGCGCTCCTGCGCCTCGAGCGACAGCGTGGCGGTCGGACGGGCGAGCAGCCGCGGAATGCCGATCGGCTCGCCGGTTTCCTCGCACCAGCCATAATCGCCGGAATCGATGCGGGCGAGCGACTGCTGAACCTTCTTGAGGAGCTTGCGTTCGCGATCGCGCGTGCGCAGCTCGAGCGCGTGCTCTTCCTCGATCGTCGCGCGATCGGCGGGATCGGGGACGATCACCGTCTCGCGCAGGTTCTCGGTCGTCTGGCCTGCATTCTTGAGGATGTCCGCCTGCAACTGTTCGAGCCGATTTTTGAAGAAGGCGAGCTGATCCTCATTCATGTAATCCTTGTCGCTCATCTTCAGGATTTCGGCTTCGGTCAAGAGTTTCTTCGTCATCTGCTTGCTTCTTCAATGTGCGGCAAATCGAGAGATATTGCCTGCACTTTGGGATTACCCGCAACCGCGCTTGCAATCATTTGCGATTTGCCGCCGCGGGGCCGAAAGCCTCTGGAAAACCGGTTCTCAAATACCAGGATAGGCCTGGCGCGGAGTTGCGCGCGCTGCGAACCGGTGTGCTGCGCGGCACATCGCATCGGCCGCGGCCGGGAGGCGGATTGGCGATCCGGCGCGGTTGCGATGCCCGGAAAACTGGTTCAGCAAGAACCGGGCCTGTTTGTTGCCGTACTCCAGCGGGCACGTATTGTAACTGAATCGCAAGCGGGCGCCGTATCGGGTCGATCCCCGTCGGCTGCGCCAATATCTAGAAAATATAACGCGCAAATCGCGAAAAAGCGATGACGGCGAAACCCTGCCCGAAACGGGCGCCCCGCGGCCGCCGCAGCCGCCCGCGGGGCGGCCGCGCGGC
>NZ_QOBB01000374.1:0-4195 GCF_024704855.1 Burkholderia sp. HAN2018
CAGCACGAACAGGTTGATCGCGAACGGGCGGGCGGTCGCCGCGCGGATGGCTTCGACTTCGGCCGCGATGCGCTCGGGCGCGAACGCGGCGGCGCCGAGACTGCCGAGCGCGCCGGCATTCGATGCGGCGGCGACCATCGCGGCCGTGGTCGCGCCGACCATCGGCGCCTGCACGAGCGGCACGCGCAGGCCGAAGCGTTCGGAAAAGGGCGTGGAAAACAGGCGGGCAGACATGGCGAATCCTTCGATGACGATGCGCGAAAGCGCTTTGTAAAGGCTGGCACATCGACTCTATCGAAGCGGCGCCGCGCCGAAAAATGAATAATCGAGATCGAAACGATCGCTGCGCGAGAAGCAGGCGCGTGTCCTGCGCCGATACACGATCGGCGGCACATGAGGCCGCCTCCCTCGCCCCGGGGGGCGCGTCCTGCACCGTCACACGATCGGTGGCACACTAGGCCGCCTCTCTCACCCCCGGGGCGCGCATCGCGCACCCCGTTCGCCAGGAGTTCAGAACGTGACTGCCCAATGGATCGACATCCCGACCGGTAACGACAGCTTCGGCGGCTATCTCGCGCTGCCCAAGCGCGGCACAGGCCCTGCCGTCATCATCATCCAGGAGATCTTCGGCGTGAACTCGCACATCCGCGCGGTCGCCGACCAGTACGCGTCCGACGGCTTCGTCGCGCTCGCGCCGGACGTGTTCTGGCGCACGCAGCCGCGCGTCGAGCTGACCTACGAAGGCGCGGATCGCGACAAGGGCATCGAGCTGATGAAAAAGACCGACGTGGGCCTCGCGGTCGCGGACATCGGCGCGGCCGCCGATGCGTTGCGCGCGCGCCCCGAAGTGGCCGGCAAGATCGCCGCGATCGGCTACTGCTTCGGCGGCCAGCTCGCGTACCGCGCGGCCGCGACCGGCAAGATCGACGCGGCCGTGGCCTACTACGGCGGCGGCATCCAGAACGCGCTCGACCTCGCCGGCAAGGTCACGCAGCCGATCCTGTTCCACTACGCCGAAAACGACCACGGCATCCCGCTCGCGGCCGTCGACCAGGTGAAGGCCGCGTTCGCCGGCCACGGCCATGCGTCGTTCCACGTCTATCCGGGCGCCGAGCACGGCTTCAACTGCACGGATCGCGCGTCGTACAACCAGCGCGCATCGGCGCTCGCGCACGGCCGCACGCTGACCTTCCTCGCCGAGCACCTCTAAAAACGGGCGGCAGCGGGCCCCTTGCAGCGGGCCCGCGTTATGCTGCCGACATCGCCACGCGTCACAACGGGGGTGACTGCGATGCACTCGGACTATCTCGCGCACGACGCGATCGGCCTCGCCGCACTGGTACGCGAACGCAAGGCGAGCCCGCGCGAACTGCTCGACGCCGCGATCGGCCAGGCCGAAGCGGTCAACAGCGCGATCAACGCGATCGTGCTGCAGGACTACGAAGCCGCACGCCAGCGTGCGGTCGCCACGCCGGACGGCGGCGCCGACGCGCCGTTCGCCGGCGTGCCGTATCTGGTCAAGGATCTCGGCGCGGCGGTGGCCGGGCTGCCGCTGTCGATGGGCAGCCGGCACTACCGGTATTTCGTGCCTGACGACGATTCGCCCGTGATCGCGCGAAGCCGCGCGGCCGGGCTCAACGTGTTCGGCAAGACCAACACGTCGGAAATCGGCCAGATGCCGTACACGGAACCCGAGCTGTTCGGCGCGTGCCGCAATCCGTGGAATCTCGACCACACGCCCGGCGGCTCGAGCGGCGGCGCGGCCGCGGCCGTCGCGGCCGGCATCGTGCCGCTCGCGCATGCGTCCGACGGCGGCGGCTCGATCCGCATTCCGGCGTCGTGCTGCGGGCTGTTCGGCCTGAAGCCGACCCGCAACCCGGTCCTCGTCGACCGGCCGTCGAACGGCGAGCTGGTCGTCCAGCATGCGGTCACGCGCAGCGTGCGCGACAGCGCGCTGCTGCTCGACGTGACGACCGGCCAGACCTTGCCGGCCGGCGCGCCCGGCACGTTCCTCGGCGAGCTCGACACGCCGCCCGGCCCGCTGCGGATCGGCCTCGTGCTCGACCCGATGCTCGCGCCGGCGCTCGCCGACGACACCCGCGCGGCGCTCGACGACGCGGCCGCGCTGCTCGAATCGCTCGGCCACCACGTCGAGCCGGCGACGCTGAACGTCAACTACGCACGCACGGCCGAAACCTTCCTCACGCTGTGGGCGACGATCGCCGAGGAGATGGTGCTCGGCGCACGCGCGCTGACCGGCCGCACGCCGAAGCGCGGCGAATTCGAAGCCGCGACGTGGGCGATGGCCGTGGTCGGCCGGCGCCTCGCGCGCACCCGCCTGCCGGACGTGCTCGAATGGCAGCGCCAGCTCACCGTGCAGGTCGCCGGCATCGTGTCGCGCTACGACGCGATCCTGTGCGCGTCGCTCGCCGGGCCGCCGGTGAAGATCGGCGAATTGCAGCCGACGCCGTTCGAATCGGCGCAGATGAAGGTGCTCGCCGCGCTGCCGGTGAAGCCGCTGCTGAAGGAAATGCTCGCGAGGTCGTCGGAAAAGGCGTTCACGTGGGCCGGCTGCACCGAGCTGTTCAACCTGACCGGCCAGCCGGCGATGTCGGTGCCGCTCTACTGGAACGCGCGCGGGCTGCCGATCGGCGTGCAGTTCGCCGCGCGCCACACCGACGACGCGCTGCTGCTCAGGCTGGCACGGCAGCTCGAACAGGCGCGGCCGTGGTTCGACCGCCGCCCGCCGCTGATGCAGGCGCAGCGCTGACGCGCGCGGCCCCGCTCCGCAACCCTCGAAAAAAAGCCCCGCCGGCAGAACCGGCGGGGCTTTCGCACACTTTCACGCATGCAGTCGCGTGACCGCGCCTACACGTCGAGCCGTTCACAGATCGTCCGCGTCGCGGCCGCCGTGTTCAGCGTATAGAAATGCAGCCCGGGCACGCCCGCATCGACCAGACGCTGGCACAGGCCCGTGACGACGTCCGCGCCGAACGCGCGGATCGACTCGCGATCGTCGCCGAAGCTCTCGAGCCGGCGCGCCACCCAGCGCGGCACTTCGGCACCGCACATCTCGGAGAAGCGCATCAGCTGCGAGAAGTTCGTGATCGGCATGATGCCCGGCACGATCGGCACGTCCACACCCAGCTTGCGCGCATCGTCGACGAAGCGGAAATACGCGTCGGCGTTGAAGAAGTACTGCGTGATCGCGGAATTCGCGCCGGCTTTCACCTTGCGCGCGAAATTCTCGAGATCGGCCTTCGGCGAGCGCGATTGCGGGTGGTACTCCGGGTAGCCGGCGACCTCGATGTGGAACCAGTCGCCATGCTCGGCGCGGATGAAGCTGACGAGCTCGGACGCATAACGCAGCTCGCCGACCGCGCCCATCCCGGACGGCAGGTCGCCGCGCAGCGCGACGATGTGCCGGATGCCGTACGAGCGGTACTGGTCGAGGATCGCGCGCAGGCTGTCGCGCGACGAGCCGATGCACGACAGGTGCGGCGCGGCCTCGAGGCCGTCCTTCTGCATGTCGAGCACGGTGTCGAGCGTGCCCTGCTGCGTCGAGCCGCCGGCGCCGAACGTCACGGAGACGAATTTCGGCTTCAGCGGCATCAGTTGCGCACGCGTGGCGCGCAGCTTCTCGACGCCTTCCGCCGTCTTCGGCGGGAAGAATTCAAACGAGAGTTCGATCGGTTTCATGATTCGGTGGGAACAGGCTCAGGCCTCAGCCGATGTCGCGCTGACCGAAGATCAGTGCGGACAGCAGCCACGACACGATGCTGTACAGGATCGAACCGAAGAACGCGGACCAGAACCCCGACACCTCGAAGCCCTTCAGCAGCGACGACGCGAACCAGAAGCACAACGCGTTCACGACGAGGATGAACACCCCGAGCGTGACGATCGTGACGGGCAGCGTCAGCAGGATCAGCACCGGGCGGATCACCGTGTTGATCAGGCCGAGCACGACCGCGATGATCAGCGCCGTGCCGAAGCTCTTGATGTGGATCGACGGCACGAGGTACGTGATGATCAGCAGCGCGAGCGCGTTGATGACCCAGGTGAGGATGACGCTCATGGAGTGCTCCGGTTCGGTTGTCGATCGGTACGATCAGTGGCCGCCGCCGGCCGCCGCGGGTGCCCGAAGGCGCGCCGCGGCAGCCGGCGATCCCGCGCCGTGCCGCCGTACCGGGTG
>NZ_QOBB01000375.1:0-12084 GCF_024704855.1 Burkholderia sp. HAN2018
AGGCCGAGTGCCGCCGCAGCCGGTGCGCCGAGCGTGCCGCAGCGCGCAGTCGACGGCTGCACCGATGCGAACCGGTCGGCCGGCAGGCCGAGTGCGTCGATCAATGCGAGATCCCATGCGCCGTCGGGCGTCGCGAGCGCGGTCGCGCACGCGTCGCTCGGATCGGCCGCGACGTCGCCGCCCAGCGCGATGCGCAACCAGTCCTTCGGCTGCACGGCCCAGCGCGCGGCGCGCAGCGCATCGGGTTCGTGAGCGGCCAGCCAGCGCAACAGCGGGCCGGCCATACCCGGCGCGACGGGGTTCGGGGCAACGGGCAATCCCGTGACGGGCCAGCCGGCCTCATCCGCTTCGCGCACCGCCCGCGTGTCGGGCCACAGCAGCGCGGGCCGCACCGGCTGCCCGGCCGCGTCGATCAGCACGACGCCGTGCATCTGCCCCGAGAACCCGATCGCCACCACCTGCGCACGCTCGCCGGCCGGCAACCGCGCGGCCGCGCGCACCAGCGCCTGCCACCACGTGTCGGGCGCGATCTCGGCCCAGCCGGGCTGCGGCGACGACAGCGCATAGGGTTCGCTCGCGACCGCACGCTCGACGCCGTCGGCATCGAGCGTGACGAGTTTGACGGAGCCGGTGCCGAGGTCGATTCCGAGCAGGCGCATGACGTGAGGGCGAATTCGAATGAACGGATGTCGATGATAACGGGATCGCGATGCGCGCCCCGTCTTTTGCCGCCGCCGCGCCGGCCGAAATCGCCATGGCCTGCCGGGTTTCACCCGGCTGCACGTTGGCGGTGAAAGCGGCCGCTCGCGGGTTAACCCGGCACGATTTTTCCCAGGCACTTTTTGCCGCTATGCGCCCCGCCCGATACACACCATAAAGCGGCCGATATTTGACATGGGGGCCAGCGCTATTTTGAAGGGCTATAAAACCGGGAACCCTCACTCCTGCGGCAGTTTCCCGATGATCGACACCCTGTTTCATGCCGAAATGGCATATCGAACCAGCAAAGAGCGGAATAGTACCCAGCGCTCTTGTTGCGTGGATTCATTCCGCATAACTTCGTATCACCCCGAAAACAAGATCATGGAGTGAGACAGATGCAATCGAACACGGTCCATCCGTGCGATGAGGTGCTGCCGTCCGGCAAGCTGGTAACGCTTGGCCTGCAACACGTCCTCGTCATGTACGCCGGCGCTGTTGCCGTGCCGCTTATCGTTGGCGCCGCACTCAAGCTGCCGAAAGACCAGATCGCGTTCCTGATCAGCGCCGATCTGTTTTCGTGCGGCATCGCCACGCTGATCCAGACGCTGGGCCTGTGGATCTTCGGGATCCGCCTGCCCGTCATCATGGGCTGCACGTTCGCGGCAGTCGGCCCGATGATCGCGATCGGCACGAACCCCGGCCTCGGCATTCTCGACATCTTCGGCTCGACGATCGCGGCAGGCATCATCGGTATCGTGCTCGCGCCGATGATCGGCAAGCTGTTGCGGTTCTTCCCGCCGGTGGTGGTCGGCACCGTGATCGCGGTGATCGGGCTGTCGCTGATGGAAGTCGGCATCAACTGGGCGGCCGGCGGCGTCGGCAACCCCGAGTACGGCAGCCCCGTCTATCTCGGCCTGTCGCTGCTCGTGCTGACGCTGATCCTGCTGATCAACAAGTTCGGCCGCGGTTTCATCGCGAACATCTCGGTGCTGCTCGGCATCGTCGCCGGCTTCGCGATCGCGTTCGCGATCGGCCGCGTGAATACCGACGGCGTCGCGCACGCACCGTGGGTCGGCATCGTGATGCCGTTCCACTTCGGCATGCCGCACTTCGACCCGCTGTCGATCGTGACGATGGTCACGGTGATGTTCGTCACGTTCATCGAATCGACCGGCATGTTCCTCGCGGTCGGCGACATGGTCGATCGTCCGGTCAACCAGGAGCGCCTCGTGCGCGGCCTGCGCGTCGACGGCCTCGGCACGCTGATCGGCGGCATCTTCAACTCGTTCCCGCATACGTCGTTCTCGCAGAACGTCGGCCTGATCGGCGTGACGGGCGTGAAGAGCCGGTTCGTGTGTGCGACGGGCGGCGTGATTCTCGTGCTGCTCGGCCTGTTCCCGAAGATGGCGCAGGTGGTCGCATCGGTGCCGCCGTTCGTGCTCGGCGGTGCGGGCATCGTGATGTTCGGGATGGTGGCCGCGAACGGCATCAAGGTGCTGTCGAAGGTCGACTTCGTGAACAACTCGCACAACCTGTTCATCGTCGCCGTGAGCGTCGGCATGGGTCTCGTGCCGGTCGTGTCGCCGCACTTCTTCTCGAAGCTGCCGCCCGCGCTCGCCCCGATCCTGCACAGCGGCATCCTGCTGGCGTCGGCATCGGCCGTGATCCTGAACATCGTGTTCAACGGCGTGAAAGGCGAAAAGGATGCGCGCTGCGAGATCCGCCGCGCCGGACACGACTTCGACGGCCGCCCGGCCGACGTGCATCACTGATCAACGACGCGCCGGACGACGGCGCGCATCACTGATCACGACGCGTCGGACGACGGCGCGAAGCGGTAACGGAAAACGCCACGGCATGCCGTGGCGTTTTTGCTTGGCGGAGCCGGGCTACGCGGGGTGCCTCGCGCGCGAGGGGTGGCTGCCTGCGATGCGGTGCAGGCGGCCTGGTTGATCGGGTGATCGGTTGATCGCGCCTGGACGCGTATCTGCCGAGATCGGCATCGGCGGCATCCGATGCAGTCATCGTCACGCCAACCGTCGTGGTCTCGCACGACCCGGCCGCACAAAAGAAAACGCCACGGATTTTCATCCGTGGCGTTTTCGCTTTTGCATCTCGCCGGTTCGGCAGGCAGAAGCAGTTGCCCGCTCCTGCCCCGCCTTTCACTTACCCGTTCGTCGCCGCCGACGACGCAGGCGCCGGAGCGGCCGCCTTGTCGTAGTCGACCGGCGCATCCGGCGCGCGCGGCGTCTCGCCTGCCCGCTGAATCCACCCGCCGCCCAGTGCGCGGTACAGGTCGACGAGGTTCGTCCAGCGCGCCAGACGTGCGTTGATCAGCGTCTGCTGTGCCGAGTACAGATCCGTCTGCGCGGTCAGCACCGACAGGTAGCTGTCGACACCGTTCTTGTAACGCAGATCCGACAGGTCGAAACGGCGCTGCTGCGCGTGCTCGTTGCGCTCGAGCGCCGCGATCTGCTGGTCGTACGTGCCGCGTGCGGCCAGGCCATCCGCCACTTCGCGGAATGCCGACTGGATTGCCTTCTCGTAGTTCGCGATCTCGATGCGTTTCTGCACGTGCGCGAGATCGAGATTGGCGATGTTCGAACCGCCCTCGAAGATCGGCAGCGCAATACTCGGCGCAAACGACCATGCCGCCGTGCCGGCCTTGAACAGGCCGCCGAGCGTCGGGCTCGCGGTACCGAACGCCGCCGTCAGCGAGATCTTCGGGAAAAACGCCGCGCGTGCCGCGCCGATGTTCGCGTTCGCGGCCAGCAGCGTTTGCTCGGCCTGCATCACGTCCGGACGACGCGTCAGCAGGTCCGACGGCAACCCGGCCGGCACGTCCGTCAGCAGGTTCTGCGCGTCGAGCGGCATGCCCGGCGGCAGATCGTCCGGCAGCGGCTCGCCGATCAGCAGCACCAGCGCGTTCAGCGCCTGCGCACGCGCACGCGCCTGCGCCTGCTGATTCGCGAGCGCCGTCTCGACCACCGTCTGCGCCTGACGCAGCTCGAGCTCGGAGCCCGTGCCGTTGTCGAACTGCAGCTTCGTCAGGTCGTACTGCGCCTGAGCGGACTTCAGCGTGTTCTCCGTGACCTTCAGCAAATCGTCGGTCGACAGCAGCGTCAGGTATTGATCGGCCACCTGCGATACCAGCGAGATCTCCGACGCCTGCCGCGCGTACGACGTCGACAGGTATTGCGCGAGCGCCTGGTCCTTCAGGCTCTGCACGCGGCCGAACAGGTCGAGCTCCCACGACGCGGACAGCCCGACGTTGTAGCTGCGCGAGATCAACGGCGCCCGCGTCGACGACACGCCGGCCGGGAAACGCTGGATGCTGCCCGTGCCCGTGCCGTCGAGCGTCGGGAACAGCTCCGCGCGCGTGATCTGGTACTGCGCGCGCGCCGCCTCGATGTTCAGCACCGACACGCGCAGGTCGCGGTTGTTTTTCAGCGCGATCTCGATCAGCCGCTGCAGGCGCGGATCGACGAAGAATTCGCGCCAGCCGATGGCGGTCGCCGCCTGGCCGTTCGCGCTGCGCGCGCCGGCCGCACCCGGCTGCGTCGCGTAGACGCCGCCGGCCGGGTACGCCTGTGCGACGGGCGCGTCGGGCCGCTTGTAATGCGGCGCCATCGTGCAGCCCGTGGCAAAGAGCGCGACCGCGATTGCAGTCAAAGCGTGTTTTTGCATCATCACTGTCCCTTGTTGCCTTCGTCGCCGTTGCCCGGCTTCTCTTCGTGGTGCGAGTGCTCCTGAGCCAGGCGCAGCGCCTCGTCGACGTCTTCCTTCTCGCCGCTGAAGATCGCACGGATCTTCACGAAGAACATCGGGATCATGAAGATCGCGAGGAACGTCGCCGTGATCATCCCGCCGATCACGCCCGTACCGATTGCGTGCTGGCTGGCCGAACCCGCGCCGTTGCTGATCGCGAGCGGCATCACGCCGAGAATGAACGCGAGCGACGTCATCAGGATCGGACGCAGCCGCAGGCGCGCCGCTTCCAGCGCGGCCTCGATCGGCCCCATCTTCTCCGTCTGCTGCAGTTCGCGCGCGAACTCCACGATCAGGATCGCGTTCTTCGCGGACAAGCCCACGGTAGTCAGCAGGCCGACCTGGAAGAACACGTCGTTTTCCAGACCGCGCATCGTCGCCGCGAGCAGTGCGCCGATCACGCCGAGCGGCACCACCATGATCACCGAGAACGGGATCGACCAGCTTTCATACAGTGCCGCCAGACACAGGAACACGACGAGGATCGAGATCGCGTACAGGATCGGCGCCTGCGAGCCGGACTGGATTTCCTGGAACGACAGGCCGGTCCACGAATAGCCGATACCGACCGGCAGCTTCTTCGCGAGCCCTTCCATCGCGGCCATCGCCTGACCGGTCGACTTGCCCGGTGCGGCCTGACCCTGGATTTCCATCGCCGACACGCCGTTGTAGCGCTCGAGCTTCGGCGAACCGTACGTCCAGTGACCGGTCGCGAACGAGCTGAACGGCACCATCCCGCCCGACCCGTTGCGCACGTACCAGATGTTCAGGTCTTCCGGCGTCATCCGGAACGGTGCATCCGACTGCACGTACACCTTCTTGATCCGGCCGTCGGTATCCAGGAAGTTGTTCACGTACTTCGATGCCCATGCGATCGAGAACGTCTGGTCGATCGCATCCGCCGTCACGCCGAGCGCATTCGCCTTCTCGCGGTCGATGTCGACCTTGTACTGCGGCGTATCGTTCAGGCCGTTCGGGCGCACGCCCTGCAGCGTCGGATCCTTCGAGGCCATCCCGAGCAGCTGGTTACGCGCGGCCATCAGCGCATCGTGGCCGAGACCCGCGTTGTCGGTCAGTTCGAAGTCGAAGCCGGCAGCCGTACCGAGTTCAGGAATCGACGGCGGGTTGAACGGGATCACCACTGCGTCCTTGTAACCCGAGTAGCGCCCGAACATCCGGCCGATCAGCGCCTGCACCTTCTGGTTCGCATGCTGACGCTGCGAGTAGTCCTTCAGGCGAACGAACACGAGACCGGAGTTCTGGCCACGGCCCGCGAAGCTGAAGCCGTTGACCGTGAACGCCGATTCGACGATTTCCTTCTCGTCCTTCAGCAGGTAGTCGGAAATGTTCGCGAGCGTCTTCGCGGTCGTTTCCTGCGTCGAACCCGACGGCGTCTGCACGATCACGAACATCAGGCCCTGGTCTTCATCGGGCAGGAACGACTTCGGCAGGCGCACGAACAGCAGGCCAACCGCGACGATCACGACCAGATAGATGATGAGCCAGCGGCCCGAGCGCTTGATCACGTGGTGCACGCCGACGTGGTACTTGTCGCGGCTGTTGTTGAACGTGCGGTTGAACCAGCCGAAGAAGCCCTTCTTCTCTTCGTGATGCCCTTGCGGGATCGGCTTGAGGATCGTCGCGCACAGTGCCGGCGTCAGAATCAACGCGACGAGCACCGACAGCACCATCGCCGACACGATCGTCAGCGAGAACTGGCGATAGATTGCACCGACCGAACCGCCCGAGAACGCCACCGGCACGAACACCGCCGACAGCACCAGCGCCACGCCGACGAGTGCGCCGGTGATCTGGCCCATCGCCTTGCGGGTCGCCTCCTTCGGTGACAGGCCCTCCTCCGCCATCACGCGCTCGACGTTCTCCACCACCACGATCGCATCGTCGACCAGCAGGCCGATCGCGAGCACGAGGCCGAACATCGACAGCGTGTTGATCGAGAAGCCCACCATCGACATGATCGCGAACGTGCCGAGCAGCACGACCGGCACCGCGATCGTCGGGATGATCGTCGCCCGCAGGTTCTGCAAGAACAGATACATCACGAGGAACACGAGCACGATACCTTCGAGCAGCGTCTTGACCACTTCCTCGATCGACAGCTTCACGAACGGCGTCGTGTCGTACGGGTACTTCACGACGAGGCCGTGCGGGAAGAACGGTGCCAGTTCGTCGATCTTCGCGCGCACGGCCTTCGCGGTCGCGAGCGCGTTCGCGTTGGTCGCGAGCTGGATACCGAGTGCCGCGGTCGGCTGACCGTTGTACTTCGTGTCGAAGTTGTAGTTTTCGCCGCCGAGGCCGATCTGCGCGACGTCCTTCAGGCGAACCTGCGAGCCGTCCTGGTTGACCTTCAGCAGGATGTTGCCGAACTGCTCGGGCGTCTGCAGCAGCGTCGATTCGGTGATCGTCGCCTGCAGCATCGTGCCCGGCTTCGCCGGCGTGCCGCCGATCTGGCCGCCGGCGATCTGCACGTTCTGCGCGGTGATCGCGGAGCTGACGTCGACCGGCGTGAGACCGTAGTTCGTCAGGCGGTTCGGGTCGAGCCAGATCCGCATCGCGTACTGCGAACCGAACAGCGTGACGGTACCGACGCCGTTCAGCCGGCTGATCGGATCCTTCACGTGCGACGCCACGAAGTTCGCGAGGTCGTACTTGTTCATGCTGCCGTCTTCGGAGTTGAAGGCGAGCACCAGCAGGAAGCTGCTGCTCGACTTCGTCACCGAGAGGCCGAGCTGCTGCACGACCTGCGGCAGGATCGGCGTCGCGAGCGACAGCTTGTTCTGCACCTGGACCTGCGCGATGTCGGCGTTGGTACCCGGCGCGAAAGTCAGCGTGATCGTCGCGTTGCCCGAGTCGTCACTGGTCGACGACATGTACAGGAAGTTGTCGAGACCGCTCATCTGCTGCTCGATCACCTGCGTCACCGTGTCTTCCACCGTCTTCGCGGAAGCGCCCGGGTAGTTCGCGGTGATCTGGATCGATGGCGGCGCGATCGTCGGATACTGCGAGATCGGCAGCGTGAAGATCGCCGCAACCCCGGCCAGCATCAGGATGATGGCGATCACCCACGCGAAGATCGGGCGATCGATAAAAAACTTTGCCATGAAACAGGCTCCCTGTTATTGCGCGCTCGAAGCAGCGGCAGCACTCGCCGGCGCAGCGCCCGATGCGGCAGCACCGGAAGCGGCAGCGGCGCCGGAACCGGCGGCAGCCGGCGCGGCGGACGCGGCAGCCGCACCCGACGCGGCATCGGCCGCCGGTGCGAGCTGTGCGGGGACCGTCTTCACGGTCGCACCCGGGCGCACCTTGTCGGCGCCCTGCACGATCACGTGATCACCCGCTTGCAGACCACCTTCGACCACCCAGTTCGGGCCCTGCATGCCCGTCGTCTTCAGCGGACGCGGCTCGACCTTGTTGCTGGCGTTCACCACCATCGCGATCGCCTGACCCTTCTGGTCATGCGTGACGCCGATCTGCGGCACCAGGAACGCGTTCTCGTTCACGCCTTCCTCGATCCGTGCACGCACGAACATGCCCGGCAGCAGCACCTTGCCCGGGTTCGGGAAAACCGCGCGGATCGTCACCGAGCCGGTGGTCTGGTCGACCGTCACGTCCGAGAACTGCAGCTTGCCCGGCTCCGAATAGGTCTTGCCGTCTTCCAGGATCAGCGACACCTTCGCCGCGCCCGGCCCGGACGTCTTCAGGCGCCCGCTCTGCACGTCCTGGCGCAGCTTCAGCCCTTCGAGGCTCGACTGCGTGAGGTCCACATACACCGGATCGAGCTGCTGCACCGTCGACATCAGCGTCGCCTGGCTCGCCTGCACGTACGCGCCCGGCGTCACCTGCGAGATGCCGACGCGGCCGGTGATCGGCGACACGACATCGGTATAGCCGAGGTTGATCTGCGCGGTATCGACCGCCGCCTTGCCGGCCGCGACGTCCGCCGCGGCCTGGCCTTGCGTGGCTACCGCGTTGTCGTAGTCCTGCTTGCTGACCGCGTTCGCGGCCACCAGCACCTTGTAGCGTGCGACCAGCGCGTTCTGCGTGACGAGGTTCGCCTGCGCCTTCGCGAGCGTTGCCTTTGCACTGTTCAGCGCCGCGATGTAAGGCGCCGGGTCGATCTTGTAGAGGCGCTGACCGGCCTTGACGTCGGTGCCTTCGGTGAATTCACGGCGCAGCACGATGCCGTCGACCCGCGCGCGGACCTGCGCGACGAGGAACGCGCTGGTGCGACCCGGCAGGTCGGTGAAGACCGGTACGGCTTGCGGCTGGACGGTGACGACGCCGACTTCCGGCGTTTGCGGCGGCGGTGCCGATTCTTTTTTCCCGCACGCGGCCAGGAAAACGGCGGCCGTCGCGACAGTGATTAAGCGGTATGGAACCCGTTCGACGCGCATGGAGCGACCTCTGTGTATAACCAATGGAATAAGTGCCGCACCCGACCGGAGCGAGCGCAACACGGATGCGCCTCACGGCGCAGATCGAACACCTGAATTACTGGACTGCTAGATACAGCAAGCGGCACGAAACCTCCGTGCCGACAGGATGCCCCGCAACTGCGGACTGGTACTTTGGCGGGAATCAGCAGAGTGGGATATTAACTGATTGCCACTTGGGTCATTCGATCGTAGGGTGGTATTGTATATACATTCATGAATGTATGTAAAAAGCCCGTTTGTGCGCGACCGGCTGTCCAGTCTTACAGATTGTTACCAGCCGCGAGCATAGCCAGTCTATATGACCGCGCCGGGGGTTGCAGACCCTATATTCACCTACGATCGATCCAATCAGGCCTGCACATGGTCAGACGTACCAAGGAGGAGGCGCTCGAGACGCGCAATCGCATTCTCGACGCCGCCGAGCACGTGTTCTTCGAGAAAGGCGTGTCGCACACGTCGCTCGCGGACATCGCGCAACATGCCGGCGTGACGCGCGGCGCAATCTACTGGCATTTCGCGAACAAGAGCGAACTGTTCGACGCAATGTTCGACCGCGTGTTTCTGCCGATCGACGAGTTGAAGCGGATGCCGCTCGACGCGCCGGGCGGCAATCCGCTCGACAAGATCCGCCAGATCCTGATCTGGTGCCTGCTCGGCGTGCAGCGCGACGCGCAGTTGCGCCGCGTGTTCAGCATCCTGTTCATGAAGTGCGAATACGTCGCCGACCTGGAGCCGCTGCTGCAGCGCAACCGCGCGGGGATGAGCGAGGCACTGCACGCGATCGACGCCGATCTCGCGGGGGCCGTGCGGCTCAAGCTGCTGCCCGAGCGGCTCGATACGTGGCGCGCGACGCTGATGCTGCACACGCTCGTCAGCGGTTTCGTGCGCGACATGCTGATGCTGCCCGACGAGATCGACGCCGAGCAACATGCGGAAAAGCTCGTCGACGGCTGTTTCGACATGCTGCGCTACAGCCCGGCGATGCTGAAGGACGGCGAATGACCGCGCGACGCGCGTTCGCCCGCGGTTCGGGGCTTCGTTTCATCGGGCGGGCCGCCAATCTCGCCGACGGCCTGCCCGCCGCCCCTTCTCCCCGCCCGGTTCAGGCCGCCTTCGCGCGCTGCGCGCGGGCCCGCCGGTTCGACGCGGCGACCGAATCGCGCTTCGGCATCGGCGCACCTTCCAGCCCCGCGATCCACGCATCGGTGGACATCACGGCCGCGAAATTCGACTGGAACACCACCGCGTACGCGCGGTGAATCTCCTCGGCGCTCGCCGCGCCTGCTTCGTTCTCGTAAGGCAGCGTGCCCGTCGCGTCGTTCAGGTATTCGACATTCAGCCCCGCATGCGCCGCGTGATAGACCGTCGACGCATTGCAGTTGTGCGTCATGTAGCCGGCCACCGCGAGCGTGTCGATCCCGTGCGCATCGAGCCACGCCGCAAGGTCGGTCCCAGCAAACGAGCTTGCGCGCGTCTTCTCGATCAGGTGTGCGTACGGCCGGCCGGCGACGACCGCGTGCAGCGCGACGCCGTCGGTGCCGGGCGCGAAGATCGGCGCGCCGGCCGGCGCGACGTGCTGGACGACGATCACGGGCACGCCGGCCGCATGCGCGGCATCGATCGCGCGGCCGATGTTCGCGAGCGACACGTCGAGCGGCGGATATTCGATCGGCAGGTTGCCCGTCACGTACTCGTTCTGGACGTCGATCACGATCAGCGCGCGGCGGGTAGCGGAATGGGAAACGGAATGCGGGACGGCGTTCGACATGGCGGGCTCCTGGTCCAGGGGCGCGGCCCCGCCCCGGAACGGGGTGGTCAGCGGCGCGATGCGATGCATTGTCGGGGCGCGTCGCTCACGTGGACAGTGGCCCGATAGCCATTCTTCGATAGAATCGGGCCATCACCAATCCGGAGCCCGCCATGACCGCCGCCTCGTCCACCCGGCCCGCCTCGGCCGCTCCGACCGTCGTTGCCGTGATCGCGTACGACGGCATCAGCCCGTTCCACCTGTCGGTGCCGTCCGTCGTGTTCGGCAAGGAACGCGACGCGGCCGCGTCGCCCGCGTTCGAGTTCCGCGTCTGCTCGGCCGAGCGCGGCCCCCTGTCGACGACGGGCGGTTTCACGATCACCGCGCCCTACGGCCTCGACGGGCTCGACGACGCGGACATCGTCATCGTGCCGGCGTGGCGCGACCCGGACGAAGCGCCGCCCGACGTGCTGCTCGACGCCGTCCGTGCGGTCGCCGCGCGCGGCGCGCAGCTCGTCGGGCTGTGCCTCGGCGCGTACGTGCTCGCCGCGGCCGGCTTGCTCGACGGCCGCCCGGCCACCACGCACTGGGCATGGGCCGACGACTTCGCACAACGCTTCCCGCGCGTGAGGCTCGATCCGGACGTGCTGTATGTGGACGACGGCAACCTGATGACGTCGGCCGGCACGGCCGCGGGGCTCGACTGCTGCCTGCACGTCGTGCGGCGGCGCTTCGGCTCGGACGCCGCGAACCAGATCGCGCGCCGCCTCGTGATCCCGCCGCACCGTCAGGGCGGGCAGGCGCAATACGTGCCGCAGCCGGTCGCCGCGCACCCGCGCGATGCGCGGCTCGCGGGCCTGCTCGACTGGGTGCGCGCGCACCTCGACGCCGCGCACAGCGTCGATTCGCTCGCCGACCGCGTGCTGATGAGCCGGCGCACGTTCACGCGCCACTTCCGCCAGGCGACCGGCACGACCGTCACCGCGTGGCTGCAGGCCGAGCGGCTGGCGCGCGCGCAGCATCTGCTGGAAACCACCGGGCAGTCGATCGATGCGATCGCGCAGGCGGCCGGCTACGGGTCGAGCGTGTCGCTGCGCCAGCATTTCGCGGGCACGCTCGGCACGTCGCCGTCGGCGTATCGAAGGGAATTTCGCGGCGCCGGAGCCGGCGCCGATGCCGCGCGGTAGGCGCGCGGCGGGCGAGCCTCGCAGCGGAAACGGCCGGCCGCTCAGCCGCCGTTGATCCAGCGCGCCGCGTAGAGCAGCAGCGCGACGAAGACGATCATCGCGGCCCACGCCCACACGGGCACCGTGCCCGAGCCGCGATGCGGGAGTGCACTGGCGGCACGCCCGGTCAGCGCACCGCCGAGGTGCGGCGGCAGCGCCCGCTTCGTCGCGGCCACGAGCGACG
>NZ_QOBB01000376.1:0-4150 GCF_024704855.1 Burkholderia sp. HAN2018
GGATCACACCGGGATCACACCGGGGATCGCACCGGGGATCGCACCGCGCGTGCGGCGCAGCGGAGCGGGATCGACCGGGCAACGGCGCGCGACGTAGCCGCGCCGTCGCCGTGCACCGCGTCAGGCGCGAACGCCGACGCGGTACTGCGTGGTCTGTCGATAGACGGCGCCCGGATGAACGATGACGGCGTCGCGCAGGTCGTCCATGTTGATCTGGTCCGGAAAGCCGCCGGCTTCGACGCACAGCGCGGCGTGTCGCGCGCAGCGCGTGCCGCCGCTCACGCGCACGCCGTCCAGGTAGTTGCCCGTATAGAGTTGCAGGCCGCGCTGATCCGTCGACACGAGCAGCTCGCGGCCGCTTTCCGGGTCGTAGATCGCCGCGACGGGCCTGAGCGCGTGCGCGCCGTCGCGCAGCACGAAACAGTGGTCGAACCCGCGCGCCCGCGCGAGCTGCGCGTGCGGCCAGTCGAGGCGCGCGCCGAGCGGTGCGCTGTGCCGGAAGTCGAACGCGGTGCCGGTCACGTCGGCGGTGCCGGTCGGGATCAGCGCGTCGTCGACTTCGAGGAACGCGTCGGCGTCGATGCTCAGCACGTGGCCGCGCACGTCGCCGCCCGCGCGGCCGCTGAGGTTGAAATAGCTGTGATTCGTCAGGTTCAGCGGCGTGGGCGCGTCGGTGACGCCGGTGTAGTCGATCGTCAGCGTGCCGTCGTCGTCGAGCGCATAACGAACCTGCACGCTCACGTTGCCCGGAAAACCCGCGTCGCCTTCGGGCGAATCGAGCTGCAGCGTCAACCCGCCGCAATCGTCGACGACGGCCCAGCGCTGCCGGTGAAAGCCGTTCGCGCCGCCGTGCAGCAGATTGCCGCGCTCGTTGCGATCGAGCCGGTAGTCGACGCCGTCGAGCGTGAAGCGCGCGCCGGCGATCCGGTTCGCCCAGCGGCCGACCGTCGCGCCGAGGTAGACGCCCGATTCGACGTATTCGGCGGGCGTGTCGTGCGCGAGCACGATATCGGCGAAGCGTCCGGCGCGGTCGGGCGCGAGCCACGACACGACGGTCGCGCCGAGGTCGCTGACGACGACGCGCATCCCGTGCGCGTTACGCAGCGTGTAGCGCCGCACCGCGTCGCCGTCGGGCAGCGTGCCCCACGGTTCGGAAGGGACGCGTGCGACGCCGGGCGTCGGGCGGGGAGAGTCGGTATCGATATGCATGGGTGGATTCGATGGGTAAGGCCGGCTTCAGTGCGCGGCGATCGTGCGTTCCTGGTATTCGCGCGGCGTGCATCCCAGCTCGCGGCGGAATACCGCGTACATGTACTGAAGCGACGTGAACCCGCAGCGGATCGCGACTTCGGCGCTCGACGCCTGCCGGCCGGCAAGCAGCGCCTGCGCCGCTTCGAGTTTGTGGCGCAGGATTTCCTGGTGAACGGTGCGCTGCAGTTCGCGCCGGAAGTGTTCCTCGAGCAGCGAACGCGACACGCCGACGTAGTCGGCGACCTGTTCCGTCTTGATGCCCTGGCACGCGTACTGGCGAATGAAATGGCGCGCGCGCATCACGTACGGGCTCGTGAGCGGCTGGTGGCGCGTCGATTCGAGCACGTTGATTCCGACGGGCGGCACGAGAATGCGCCGGTCGGGAAAACGCACGCCGCGCAGCATCTGGTGCAGCAGGTGCGCGGCGGTCCGGCCCATTTCCTCGGTGCCCTGGATCACGGACGACAGCGGGATGCGCGTCAGCGTGCGCGTGAGCGGATCGTTGTCGATGCCGATGATCGCGACCTGTTCCGGCACCGCGAGGCCGGCGATCAGGCAGGCCTGCAGCAGGTGCCGCGCGCGCGCGTCGGTCACCGCGATGATGCCGACGGGTTTCGGCAGCGCGTGCAGCCAGCTGATCAGCTGCTCGATCGCGTGATTCCATGCCGACGCGCTCGTCGACAGCCCGCGGTAGATCGGCGCGTCGAGCCCGTCCGCGCGCGCGAGCCGGTCGAACGCCAGCTCGCGCTGCTGCGCCCAGCGGTTCTGCTGCGCGTCGGGCAGGCTGTACATCGCGAAGTGCGCGAGCCCGGCGCCGATCAGGTGCGTGTACGCGAGCGACACGAGCTTCGCGTTGTCGGTCGCGATATACGGCACGCCGTCCGGATACTGCGCGGGATCTTCGTAGGACGAGCCGAGCGCGACGATCGGCAGCGGCGAGCCGGCGAGCGCGTCGGCGACGGCCGGATCGTCGAAGTCGGCAATGATGCCGTCGCCGTCGAAATGCTCGATGCCGGCGAGCCGGCAGCGGAAGTCGTCCTCGAGGAACAGGTCCCACACCACGCGCGTCGAGCGCAGGTACTGGCCGATGCCGCTGATGATCTCGCGGTCGTAGACCTTGTTGGCGTTGAACAGCAGCGCGATGCGGTGCGGTGTCTGGCTGGAAGGGGCGCGGGTCATCTCGGTCTCGAGGCGCGTGCCGTGCGGGGCGTCGCGCCGTTGTCTCCGGGGGCGCGGACGGTGCCGCGCGCTTGTCTGGTGTCCGGCGATTGTAGGACGGAACGCGTGCGGTGCGCAGCGCGCTGGCAAGAAACGTTAAGCGTGCTGCGCAATTTCGCAATTGCGGGGGCGGGGGCGCGCGGGCACGATCCAGCCAGACCGAATTCGGCCCGCACGCCAACGCGCCGCGCGCCGCACTGCAACAAGAAACCGGACGGAGACGCCATGTCGTATTTCGAACAGATTCCCGCGATTCGCTACGAAGGTCCGCAATCGGACAACCCGCTTGCCTACCGCCATTACGACCGCACGAAGCAGGTGCTCGGCAAGACGCTCGAGGAACACTTGCGCATCGCGGTGTGCTACTGGCATACGTTCGTGTGGCCGGGGCACGACATCTTCGGCCAGGGCGCGTTCCGGCGGCCGTGGCAGCAGCCGGGCGACCCGCTCGAGCGGGCGCGGCAGAAGGCGGATGCGGCGTTCGAGTTCTTCACGAAGCTCGGCACGCCGTTCTATACGTTCCACGACACCGACGTCGCGCCGGAAGGCGACAGCCTGCGCGAGTACGTCGAGAACTTCGCGCGGATGACGGACTACCTGGGCGAGCGTCAGCAGGCCACCGGCGTGCGGCTGCTGTGGGGCACCGCGAACCTGTTCTCGCATCCGCGCTTCGCGGCGGGCGCGGCGACCAACCCGAATCCCGACGTGTTCGCGTGGGCGGCGACCCAGGTGCGCCACGCGCTCGACGCGACGCACCGGCTCGGCGGCGAGAACTACGTGCTGTGGGGCGGCCGCGAAGGCTACGAGACGCTGCTCAATACCGATCTCGTGCGCGAGCGCGAGCAGTTCGCGCGCTTCCTGTCGATGGTCGTCGAGCACAAGCACCGGATCGGCTTCAAGGGCGCGCTGCTGATCGAGCCGAAGCCGCAGGAGCCGACCAAGCACCAGTACGACTACGACGTCGCGACCGTGCACGGTTTCCTCACGCAATACGGATTGCAGAACGAGATCCGCGTGAACATCGAGGCGAACCACGCGACGCTCGCCGGCCATTCGTTCCATCACGAGATCGCGAACGCGTTCGCGCTCGGCGTGTTCGGCAGCGTCGATGCGAATCGCGGCGATCCGCAGAACGGCTGGGACACCGACCAGTTCCCGAACAGCGTCGAGGAGCTGACCCTCGCGTTCTACGAGATCCTGCGCCATGGCGGCTTCACCACCGGCGGCATGAACTTCGACGCGAAGGTGCGGCGCCAGAGCGTCGATCCGGAAGACCTGTTCCACGGCCATGTGGGCGCGATCGACGTGCTCGCGCTCGCGCTCGAGCGCGCCGCTGTGCTGGTCGCGAACGACCGGCTCGACGCGCTGCGCCGGCAGCGCTACGCGCAGTGGGACAGCGCGTTCGGCCGCGAGATCCTGTCGGGCGGCTATACGCTTGAGTCGCTCGCCGCCGACGCGCTCGCGCGCGGCGTGAACCCGCAGCATGCGAGCGGCGGGCAGGAGCGGCTCGAGAACATCGTGAACCAGGCCATCTACGGGCTGCGCTGACGCCATGTACATCGGAGTCGACCTCGGTACGTCGGGCGTGAAGGCCGTGCTGCTCGACCGCGACGGCGCGGTGCGGGCCAGCGCGAGCCGGCCGCTGGCGGTGAGCCGGCCGCGGCCGCGCTGGTCCGAACAG
>NZ_QOBB01000377.1:0-4138 GCF_024704855.1 Burkholderia sp. HAN2018
TCGGGCAGCGCGGCGAGCGCGGCCGGCACGAGCGTCGCCGCGAGCGAAGGCGTCGCCGCGATGCGCACGGGTTCGGCGGTTTCGTCGCCGAGCGCCCGTGCGCGCGCCTCGATCGCACGCAGGCCGACCAGCGAGCGCTCGACTTCCTCGTAGAGCAGGAAGGCGCGCCGCGTCGGCGTGACGCGCGGGCCGTGCCGGTCGAACAGCGCGTAGCCGAGATCGGCTTCGAGCTCCTGGATCTGCCGCGTGACGGCCGGCTGCGAGCGGCCGAGCAGTTCGCCCGCGCCGGTCACGCTGCCGGCCGACATGACCGCGGAAAACGCTTCGAGTTGATGCAGCTCCATGACACCTTCCGATGATGCGATTTGCGCATTGTAGGAGTGTGAGCATGCGTGATTCATATAATGAATTTTGCTATCGACAGCGCGAAAACTGCGAAGCGCACGATCGTCGCGATGGCCGGAGGGGCGCGCGGGCGCGCCGGTGGCGATGCGTGACGTACAGGAAACGCCAATCGAATCAACGCGATGCGATGCATGCCGGCTCATCGCGCGCGGCAGCGCGTGCGGGCGACCGTTCGCGGGCGTCGCCGGTTTCGCGCCGCGCCCGATATCGATATACGCAAAACTTCGTTGGATCGTCCTGAACCGGATGGTTACATGCCCTCACTCTTTTCGACTGACTGAAGCTGGGGGACGCATGAACGTTTCGGGGAACGACGTACGCGGCGCATGGCGGCGCGTGCTGGGCACGGTGGCGGCGCTCGCTGCCGCATGGGGCTTGTCGACGGGCGGCGCGCTCGCCGCAGGCGTATCGGGCGAGCCGGTGGTGGTCGGCGTGAGCGGGCCGCTCACGGGCCAGGACGCGCAATACGGCGAACAATGGAAGCGCGGCTTCGATCTCGCGCTCGACGAGATCAACGGCAGCGGCGGCATCCATGGCCGGCCGCTCGCGATCGACTTCCAGGACAGCCGCAGCGACCCGCGCCAGGCCGTCGCGATCGCGCAGAAGTTCGTCGCCGATCCGCGCATCGCGATCGAGCTGGGCGACTTCTCCAGCGCGACGTCGATGGCCGCATCGCCGATCTACCAGCGCGGGCAACTGATCCAGTTCGGCTTCACGAACTCGCATCCGGACTTCACGAAAGGCGGCGACTATCTGTGGAGCACCGCGCTGAGCCAGGCCGAGGAGCAGCCGCTGCTCGCGCGCTACGCGGTGAAGGAGCTCGGCTTCAAGCGGATCGCGGTGCTGTACCTGAACACCGACTGGGGCCGCACCAGCAAGGACATCTTCGCGAAGGCGGTGGCCGGGCTCGGCGCGCAGGTCGTCGCGGCCGAAGGCTATCAGCCGGCGGAGAAGGATTTCCGTTCGACGCTCGTGCGCATCGGCGAATCGAAGCCCGATTCGATCGTGCTGATCTCGTACTACGCGGACGGCGCGCAGATCGTGCGGCAGGCGCGCACGTCGGGCGTCACGCTGCCGATCGCGGCGGTCGGCTCCGTGTATTCGCCGAAATTCCTCGAACTGGGCGGCGCGGCCGTCGACGGTGTGTATACCGAATCGAACTTCTTCCCGGCCGAGCCGCGCCCCGAGGTGCAGGCGTTCGTGCAGCGCTATCGCGCGAAATTCCATGCCGATCCCGATTCGTTCGTCGCACGCGCATACGACGCGCTGATCCTGTCGGCGGAAGTGCTGCGCCGCTACGGCACGACGCGCCAGGCTGCGCACGACGGCTTCGCGAAAATCAGCGACGTGCCGAGCGTGATCTTCGGCAAGGTGCGCTTCGATCCGCAGACGCGCCGCGTCGCGGGCGCGCGCACCGTGTATCTCGTCGTGAAGCAGGGGCAGTGGGCGCTGTGGGACGGCGCGAAACCGCAGCTCGCCGCGCGCTGACCCTGAACCGCATGCACGTGACGGACGCATCGTGATGGCTTCCTGGCTCGACTACACGCTCAACGGCCTCATCGTCGGCAACATCTACGCGTTGCTCGCGGTCGGGCTCGCGTTGATCTTCGGCGTGTCGCACCTGATCAACTTCGCGCATGGCTCGGTGTACATGGTCGGCGCATTCATCGGCTGGCTGTGCCTGACGCGCTTCGGGCTGCCGCTGCCGGTCGCGCTCGCGGCGGTCGTCGTCGGCTGCGGCGCGCTCGGCGTCGCGATCGAGCGGATCGGGTTGCGGCCGCTGCGCCACGCGGCGCGCATCGCGCCGCTGCTCGCGACGATCGGCATCAGCTTCATCCTCGACCAGCTCGCGCAGCTCGCCTTCGGCGCGGACCCGCGCGCGGTGCCGACGCCGCTGCCGGACTGGCATCTGCGCATTGCCGGCGCGACGTTGGGCTCGCTGGACCTGCTGATCGCGGGCATCGGCATCGCGGCGACCGCGCTGCTGTACGGCTTCCTGCGCTTCACGCGGCTCGGCTGGGCCGTGCGCGCGACCGCGCAGGATCGCGACGCGGCGCTGCAGATGGGCGTGGACGTCGACCGCGTGAACCAGACCGTGTTCGCGATCGCGTGCGCGCTCGGCGGCGTGAGCGGGCTGCTGGTCGGCATGTACTACAACAGCATCGATCCGGCGATGGGCTTCCAGGCCACGCTGAAGGGCGTGGTCGCGCTGCTGATCGGCGGCCTCGGCAACGTGCCGGGCGCGATCGCCGGCAGCCTGCTGCTCGGCCTCGTCGAGAGCTACGGCGTCGCGCTGTTCGGCACGAGCTACCGCGACCTGTTCGCGTTCGGGCTGCTGATCGTGTTCCTCGTGTGGCGGCCGAACGGCCTGTTCAGCGCGAACCGCGCGCTGCCGCCCGAGCCGATGACGGGCACCTTCCTCGCGGCCGCGAAGGCCGTGCGCGTGCCGCGTCCGGTGCTCGTCGCGCTGGTTGCATTGGCCGCCGTGCTGCCGTGGCTCGGCGCGTCGCCGTACGTGCTGCAGACGCTGACCAACGCGTGGCTGTACGGGCTGCTCGCGCTGAGCCTCACGCTCGTCGCGGGCACGGTCGGGCAGATCTCGCTCGGCCACGCGGCGTTGCTCGTGATCGGTGCGTATGCGTCGGCGCTGCTGTCGTCGGATCTCGGCTGGTCACCGGCCGTGACGATCCCGTGCGCGGGTGTCATCACGGCCGTGCTCGGCACGCTGCTCGTCTACCCGGCGTTCCGGCTGCGCGGGCACTACGTGTCGATCGCGACGCTCGGCATCGGCGAAGTGGTGAGCCTCGTGATCCTGAACTGGGACGGCCTCACGCGCGGCCCGCTCGGCGTCACGGGCATCGCGCCGCTGCCGTGGGCGAGCACTGCGCGCGCCGCGTACTGGTTCACGTTCGCGGTGCTCGTCGGGTTCGCGCTCGTGCAGGTGCGGCTGCTGCGCTCGCATCTCGGCCGCACGCTGCGTGCGGTGCGCGAGGACGACGTCGCCGCGCGTGCGCACGGCATCGCGCCGAACCGCTACAAGGCGATCGCGTTCGCGGTCGGCGGCGTCGCGGCTGGTGTGAGTGGCGGCATTGCCGCGCACCTGTACAGCTACATCAATCACCAGACCTTCGATTCGCAGGTGTCGATCCTTGCATTGACGATGGTGATCCTTGGCGGGCTCGGCAACGTGCTCGGCGGCATCGCCGGCGCGATCGCGCTGATCGGGCTGCCCGAGCTGTTCCGCTGGGCGGCCGATTACCGGATGCTGATCTACGGCCTCGTGCTGCTGCTGCTCGTCCGGTTCCGGCCGCAGGGCCTGCTGGGTACGGTGTGAGGAGGCATGCGATGACCATCAATCGACCCTTGCTCGACGTGCAGGGCCTGACGCGCCGTTTCGACGGCGTGACCGCGCTCGACGGCGCGAGCCTGACACTCGCCGACGGCGAACTGCTGAGCGTGATCGGCCCGAACGGCGCCGGCAAGTCGACGCTGTTCAACCTGATCGCGGGCGCCGACCGGCCCGACGCCGGCCGTGTGACGTTCGACGGCCGCGACATCACGGGCACGGCGCCCGAGCGTCTCGCGGCGCTCGGCATCGCACGCACGTTCCAGCACGGCCGCGTGTTCGGCAACCTGAGCGTGCTCGACAACGTGCTGATCGGCGCGCATGCACGGCTGCGTGCGGCGCGGCCGGGCTGGCCCGCGCTCGGCGCTGCGGCCGAGGTGTGGCGCG
>NZ_QOBB01000378.1:0-4130 GCF_024704855.1 Burkholderia sp. HAN2018
CGCATCTCGGCGGCGGCATCGCGCGCTTCGACTGGCGCGGCGACAACGGCGCGTTGATGCCGGTGTTCCGCCGCTGCGACCACCCGGAGACGGCGACGGACCCGAACCAGCTCGCGTGTTATCCGCTGCTGCCTTACTCGAACCGCATCGGCGGCGCGCGTTTCGAATGCGACGGGCGCAGCGTCGCGGTGCCGCGCAACCGCCGCGACGAGCCGCTGCCGATCCATGGCGACGGCTGGCTCGCGCCATGGCAGGTGGACGATGCGACCGCCACGTCGCTGCAGCTGTCGCTCGATCGCACCGCCGGTGCGCCGTATGCGTTCCGCGCGATCCAGTCGTTCGAGCTCGACGATACGACGCTGTCGATCGCGCTGACGATCGAGAATGCGGGGCGCGCGCGATTGCCGTTCGGGCTCGGCGTGCATCCGTTCCTGGTGCGCGACGACGTGACCGAACTGGCCGCGGCCGCCGGCGGGCTGTGGCTGTCGGGCGCCGATTTCCTGCCGGTGCGGCACGTGAGCGTGCCGCCGGCCTGGCAGTTCGGCGTCGCGTATCCGCTGCCGGCCGCGCTCGTCAATCACGCATTCACCGGCTGGGGCGGCCACGCGACGGTGAGCTGGCCGCGCCGCGGACTGTCGCTGACGGTGGCGGCCGACGCCGATGCGTACGTGCTCTATACCCCGCCCGGCGAGGATTTCTTCTGCTTCGAGCCGGTCGATCATCCGATCAACGCGGTGAACCTGCCGGGCGGCGCGACCGCGCACGGGATGACGCTGCTCGCGCCCGGCGAGCGGCTCACGCGGCGTTTCGCGTTCACCGTCGAGCGCGCCGATGCGCGCGGCAATGGCGCGACACGCGAGGCGCGCCGGCGACGCGGGTAAAATACGCGGTCTACCAACGGTTTGCCGCGAGTACCCGCCATGTCTTCCCCGCTTACTTTCATCGAATCGCTGCGCGCCGCGTGGCAGCGCACGAATTCGCTGCTGTGCGTCGGCCTCGATCCCGAGCCGTCGCGCTTTCCCGTGCAGTTCGAGGGCCAGCCCGACGCGATCTTCGAATTCTGCCGGCAGATCGTCGACGCGACCGCGCAATACGCGAGCGCGTTCAAGCCGCAGATCGCCTACTTCGCCGCGCATCGCGCGGAAGACCAGCTCGAGCGCCTGATCGCGCACATCCACCTCCAGCACCCGGGCCTGCCCGTGATCCTCGACGCGAAGCGCGGCGACATCGGCAGCACGGCCGAGCAGTACGCGCGCGAAGCGTTCGAGCGCTATCGTGCGGACGCCGTCACGGTGAACCCGTACATGGGCTACGACTCGGTCGAGCCGTACTTCGAGCACGAAGGCAAGGGCGTGATCGTGCTGTGCCGCACGTCGAACCCGGGCGGCTCCGACCTGCAGTTCCTCGACACGAACGGCCGGCCGCTGTACCAGGTCGTGGCCGATCTCGCGGCGAACAAGTGGAACGCGAAGAACGGCCAGCTCGGCCTCGTGGTCGGCGCGACGTTCCCGAAGGAAATCGAGATCGTGCGCGGGATCGTCGGCGACATGCCGCTGCTGATCCCCGGCATCGGCGCGCAGGGCGGCGACGTGCAGGCGACCGTCAACGCAGGCCGCACGGCCGACGGCACCGGCATGATGATCAACTCGTCGCGCGCGATCCTGTACGCGAGCAAGGGCGAGGATTTCGCCGAAGCCGCGGCGCTCGCCGCGCAGAAGACCCGCGACACGATCAACGCGCATCGCTGATCGACGCTGGCGCCGGCTGCCCGCGCGGGCAGCCGGTTCCGGCAGGCCCGCGTTCGCGGGCCCGTGCCGCTTTCTCCGCCTTACCGCCTCCGTTTCCCTCGTTCCCGGCCGTCGCACTGACGCGCACGGGCAATTTCCCGTCGTTTCCGCACCGCATGCCCGCGCGCCAATCGCGCGATGCTCGCGCTTGTCATCGATCTGTAACGAAACCGTCAAGAAAGGGAGTGACGCCATGCCCAAGCTGTCCCGACGTCTTCTGAGCGCGCTTGCCGCGTCGTTGTGCATGAGCTTCGCCCACGCGGCGGACCTGTCGCACTGGCCGGCCGACAGCGCGAAGGCGTTGAACGCGATGATCGCCGCGCACGCGAACCGCGGCGACTACGCGGTGTTCGACGCCGACAACACGACCTACCGCTACGACCTCGAGGAGTCGCTGCTGCCGTACCTGGAGAACCGCGGCGTGCTGACGCGCGACACGCTCGATCCGTCGCTGAAGCTGATCCCGTTCAAGGATTCCGCCGATTACAAGGAATCGCTGACGAGCTATTACTACCGGCTCTGCGAGATCGACGACCTGGTCTGCTACCCGTGGATCGCGCAGGCGTTCGCCGGGCAGTCGCTGGCCGACCTGAAGCGCCACGTCGACGCGATGCTCGCCGACGGCAAGCCGATCCCGATCCGCTACTGGCAGGGCGACAAGGTGGCCGACGGCACGGTGAACCCGCCGCGTTTCTTCCGCGGGATGCAGGAGCTGTACAACGCGCTGCGCGAGAACGGGATCGAGGTCTACGTGATGACGGCCGCGCACGAGGAGCTCGCGCGGCTCGTGCTGTCCGACCCGAAGTACGGCTACAACGTGAAGCCGCAGAACGTGATCGGCGTGACGACGCTGCTGCGCAACCCGGCGACCGGCGCGCTGACGACGTCCCGGTTGCAGATCAAGGCGGGCAAGTACGACGAGGCCGCGAACCGCAGCCTCGTGATCACACCGTTCCTGATGAACCCGATGACGTGGTACGAAGGCAAGCTCGGCTCGATCGTCGGCTGGATCGACCAGTGGAAGAAGCCGGTGCTCGTCGCGGGCGACACGCCGACGTCCGACGGCTACATGCTGCTGAACGCGACCGACGTCGCGCGCGGCGGCGTGCGCGTGTGGGTGAACAAGAAGGACAAGCAGATGGCGCAGATCCGCGCGTGGTCGGATGAATCGGCCGCGCGGCAGAAGTCGCTCGGCCTGCCGGTCACGGCGGACAAGAACTGGATCGTCGTGAAACCCGACGCGATCCAGTAAGCGGGCCGGCAGGGGCGCGGCGGGCGCCCCGGCCCGGTCAGCCCTCGCGCTCGTCGAGCAGCTTCAGCAGCCCGCGCAGGGCATGCGCGGCCGCCTGCGTGCGGATCTGATCGCGGTCGCCCTTGAACACGAGCGTCTCGACGTCGGTATGCAGCCGGTTGCTCCAGCCGAACGACACGGTGCCGACCGGTTTCTTCTCGCTGCCGCCGGCCGGGCCCGCGATGCCGGTGACGGACAGCGCGACCTGCGCGCGGCTGTTGCGCAGCGCGCCTTCGGCCATCGCGCGCGCGACGGGCTCGCTGACGGCGCCGTGCTTGTCGATCAGGTCGGGCGGCACGCCGATCATGTCGATCTTGGCCTGGTTCGAGTACGTGACGAAGCCGCGCTCGAACCACTGGCTGCTGCCGGAGATGTCGGTGATCGCGGTGGCGATCATGCCGCCGGTGCAGGATTCGGCGGTGGCGAGCGTCAGGTGCTCGTCACGCAGCTTGTTGCCTGCGCGGATCGCAAGCTGGTGGACGACGGAATCGGTTGGCATGCGCGTCGGGAAACGGGAGTCGGGAAATCGGTCAGCCGACGACGGAGCGCCACAGGGCGATCACGAGCAGCGTCATGAACGCGGCGACCAGGTCGTCGACCATGATGCCGAGCCCGCCTTTCAGGCGGCGCTCGAAATAGCGGATCGGCGGCGGCTTGAGCATGTCGAAGATGCGGAACGCGACGAACGCCCATAGCTGGCCGATGAAGGTCGCGGGCGTGACGAACAGCATCACGAGCCAGATCGCGACGATTTCGTCCCAGACGACGGCGCCCGGATCGGACGTGCCCATCTTTCTCGCGGTGAAGCCGGTGAGCCACGTGCCCGCCACGAAGCCGACCGCGATCAGCGCCCACCATTCGGGCACCGTCAGGTAGCGGTTGAGCACGACGAACGTGAGCCAGCCGAACAGCGAGCCGAACGTGCCGGGCATGAGCGGCGCGAGCCCGCTGCCGAAGCCGAGCGACACGAGGTGCGCGGGGTGCGACAGCATGAAGCGCGCGGTCGCGCGCCGCGGCGCGTGTCCGCCAGGTGCGGCGCCGGGCTCGGCCGC
>NZ_QOBB01000379.1:0-7962 GCF_024704855.1 Burkholderia sp. HAN2018
GCGCTGGCCGCGGGTGACGGCGCGCGGATCGGCGGCGTGGACGCGGTGGCGTTCGCACGCGGCCGGGCGGCCGAGGTGCTGCTGTTCGACGTCGCCTGAAACGCAAAAGGGGACGCAGGGCGGTGCCCGCGTCCCCTTCGAGGATGCCGCTCCGCGGAGCGGCCCCGCCGGCTTACTGCGCCGGTGCCGACGCGGCCTTGGCCGCGCGATGCTGCTGCCAGCGCTCCTTCATCTTCTCGTGGCGCTGTTCCATCTTCGCGAACTGCTGCTTGAGCGCCGTGCTGACCGTGGTCTTCTGCTGGTCGTTCAGGCCGTTGTAGAACGTGAGCCACGCAGCGGACGTCTGCTCGCGCAGTTGCGCGTTCTGCTGCTCGGCCTGCTGGCGCGCGGCGTGCATCGCGCTCAGGTCGAGGATCGGCTGGTTCTGCTGCGCCTTGAACTGCTCGCGCAGCTGCTCGTGGCTCTTGCGCATCGCGTCATGGTTCTGCTTCATCGTGTTGACGGCGGCCTGCCACTGCTGTTCCTGCGATGCGTTGAGCTTCAGCTGGTCGTGCAGTTTCATGATCACGCCGAACGGGCCGCCGTCGTGCCCGCCGTGCATCTGGTGGGCGCCGGGGCCGCCCGGAGGCGGCATGTCGCCGGGTTGCGCGGCGTGGGCGGTGCCGAATGCGAGAGCGAGCACGGTGGCGGCCGCGATGGCCACGCGGGAAGTCTTCTTATACATTTCAGAAACTCCTTGTATCCAAAGGGTCCGGCGATGCGGTGCCGGGAAAGCCGTGTACCGCATCCGGTAAGACGCAGGTTAGCGAGGCAGGCCCCGGCCGATGTTACGTGGCGCGGTGGCCGGGTTACCGCGCATTACAGTTCCCTTGCGCGGTAACCCGCAGTAACCCTTTCGTCCCTTTGTTTCGTTCTTCGACTCCGCCCTCGCGCGGTAAACTTCGAGCCATGACTACCCAGATCCTCATCGTCGACGACGACCAAGAACTCCGAGACCTGCTGCGCGACTATCTCGTGCGCCAGGGGATGGAAGTGTCCGTGCTGCACGACGCGGCGACGCTCGAGAAACGCCTCGAGCGCGAGCGACCCGACCTGATCGTGCTGGACCTGATGATGCCGGGTGTCGACGGCCTGACCGCGCTGCGCCAGTTGCGCGCGGCCGGCGACGACATCCCCGTGATCATGCTGACCGCGCGGGCGGACGACGTCGACCGCATCGTCGGGCTCGAGCTCGGCGCGGACGATTACCTCGGCAAGCCGTTCAACCCGCGCGAGCTGCTCGCGCGCGTGCAGGCCGTGCTGCGCCGCCGCCGCGCGACGCCGTCGGCGGCGGCGCCCGAGCAGCGCGAGCCGTTCGGATTCGGCCGCTTCGTGCTCGACTTCCAGGCGCGTACGCTGTCGGTCGACGGCAAGCCGGCCACGCTGTCGAGCAGCGAATTCGCGCTGCTGAAGATCTTCGTGAACCATGCGCTGCGCACGCTCACGCGCGAGCGGCTGCTCGAGCTGCTGCACGGGCCCGAGTACGACGGCACCGACCGCGGCATCGACGTCCAGGTGTGGCGCCTGCGCCGCATTCTCGAAACGGATCCGTCGACGCCGCGCTTCATCCAGACGGTGCGCGGGCGCGGCTACGTGTTCGTGCCCGACGGCGAGGCCCATGCGCAAACCCATTGATTCACTGTTCGGGCGGCTGGCGCTGCTCGTCGTGGGTGTCCTGCTCCTGTCGCACTTCGCGTGGTTTTTCGCGATGCGGCTCGAGCGCAGCCAGATGCAGACGCGCTACGCGGTCGAAGAGGCCGCGTTCCTGGTCGACGCGGTGCGCCAGCACGTCGAGCGCACGCCCGACCAGCCGTTGCCGTCGCGTGTGCGGCTCGTGGCGCCGGACAGCGCCGACGTGCCGAACGGCGATCCGTCGAGCCTGCCGGCGGCGCTCAGGCGGTTCCGCGACGACGTGAGCGAGCGGATGCCGCCCGGCACGCGCGTCGAGCTCGGCGCACCCG
This sequence comes from Burkholderia sp. HAN2018, assembly GCF_024704855.1. Taxonomy (NCBI): domain Bacteria; kingdom Pseudomonadati; phylum Pseudomonadota; class Betaproteobacteria; order Burkholderiales; family Burkholderiaceae; genus Burkholderia; species Burkholderia sp. HAN2018. The sequence goes on from NZ_QOBB01000379.1 coordinate 2,001, forward strand.
GCCATCCGCCGGTGCTGTGGGTAAAGGAGCCGACCGACCGCAACTGGATCGTGGTGCCGGTGCAGCCGCTGCGGCCGCCGCGCTCGCTCGACCGGATGCTGCTGTGGCTCGGCACGATCTTCTCGGCCGGCGTGATTGCCGCGCTGTTCGCGGCCTGGCAGCTGCAGCAGCCGTTGCGTTCGCTTGCGCGCGCGGTCGCGCGCTTCGGCCGCGGCCAGCCGGTGCCGCCGTTGCGCGAGCGCGGCCCGCGCGAGCTGCGCCAGCTCACGCACGGCTTCAACCAGATGGTGGAACAGGTGTCGCAGGCCGAAAGCGACCGTGCGGTGATGCTGGCGGGCGTGGCGCACGACCTGCGCACGCCGCTTGCGCGGATGCGGCTGCGGGCGGAAATGATGGACGACGTCCGGCTGCGCGACGGCGTCGTGCGCGACGTCGATTCGATGTCGCACATCGTCGACCAGTTTCTGGTGTTTGCCCACGGCGGGTCCGATCGCAGCGAGCCGGTGCCGGTCGATCAGGCGTGCGAGCGGATCGCACGCAGCTATCGCGCGGTCGCGCCGAATGCGCCGACGGTCCAGACCCGGCTCGACGCCGATCCGGGCTTCCGCCTGCCGACGGCGACGCTCGACCGAATCCTGTCGAACCTGCTGGACAACGCGCATGCGTATGGTGCGCCGCCCGTGCTCGTCGAGACGGCACGCACGCCGGCCGGCTATGTGCTGTCGGTCAGCGACAGCGGCGGCGGGATCGCCCCGCGCGATCTCGCGGCGGCGACGCGGCCGTTCGTGCGGCTCGATCCCGCACGCGGCGGGAACGGCCACAGCGGGCTCGGGCTCGCGATCGTCGAGCGGCTCGTACTCAGGCTGGGCGGGGCGTGCGACATCGGCAACCGCCCCGAAGGCGGCCTGCGTGTCGCGATGACGTTCCCGTTCGAGGCCGTGCCGAAGGACGAACCCCACGCACAGGCCGCTTGAGCGGCTGCGGCGCCGGCCCGGCCGGGCTGGCGCCGCGTGGCATCATTCGCCGAACAGCGTGCCGAGCGTCTCGGCCGCGTTGCTGTCGATGGTGTTGTAGGTCACGCTGGTGGCCTCGAAGATGTAGACGGTCGTATACCGGCCGAGGCGCTCCAGGATTTCTTCCTGCAGCGATTCAGGCACGACGTTCATGTTGAGGTACCATGCCGTCGACGACAGCCGCGTCTGGAACGACCCGTATTCCTGCATCAATTCGTAGAACGCGTCGGCATCCTGATCGCGGCAGACGATCACCAAGTTTCCTGCCATTCCCTTTCCTCCCGCTCGTCGATCGATCCCCAGGGCCTGCGGACACCGGGAACGCGCATGCGTTGCCATCGGTACGGCCGCAACCGACCCCAGGGGCCAGCCCCGATCATACCCGCTTAGTCGTATCGGGCTGATGACGCCCGACATGGTTTGCGCGTGCGTGCGGCGGGCGGGTTCCCGGCCGGGCCGGATCACGGCATAATTCGGGCCTGCGTGCCGGCCGAAGGAGTGCGGCCGGGCTGCTTGTACCGCGCACCCGTCATTCGCCCGCGCGCCAGGCACGATCCGTGCACCGCCTGCGCCGTTCCCGGACGGTTGTACCTGAAATACAGGTTGGTGTAGTGTCGTGCCGTCGCGGGCCGGCACGTCCGGCGCGCGGCAGCGCGTGCACGCACGGCGCACCGCGCACCGCGCTCGCGCGCGATCGTCAGTCAATCGAATTACCGCACCCGTGCGCTTTGCCATGAATCAACATCGACTGCCGGCTTCGTTCGGCCTTACCGGGGAGGGCGCCTGATGAACGTCGGATTCTTCAATCCGAACCGGACCGCCAACGCGTCCGCATGGCGTGTTCTGCCGAACCGGTGGGATTTCATCGCGTTTCCGCTGATCATCTGCCTGATCGCGATGGCGGTCGTCGGTTTCCACGAAACGATGGCGCCGATCGGCACCCTGCAGACGCAGAAGATCTCGCTCGACCCGTCGAACCTGCCCGAATACGCGCTGCGCACCACGCTGCGGATGCTCGCCGCGATGGTCGCGTCGCTCGCGTTCACGCTCGTCTACGGCACGCTCGCGGCCAAGAGCCGCCGTGCCGGCATGGTGCTGATCCCGATCCTCGACATCCTGCAGTCGGTGCCGGTGCTCGGCTTCATCTCGTTCACCGTCACGTTCTTCCTTGCGCTGTTCCCGAGCCGCGTGCTCGGCGCCGAGCTCGCGGCGATCTTCGCGATCTTCACGAGCCAGGCGTGGAACATGACGTTCAGCTTCTACCAGTCGCTGCGCACGGTGCCGCGCGACCTCGACGAAGTGTCTCGAGGCTTCCACCTGACGTCCTGGCAGCGCTTCTGGAAGCTCGAAGTGCCGTTCTCGATGCCCGGCCTGATCTGGAACATGATGATGTCGATGTCGGGCGGCTGGTTCTTCGTCGTCGCGTCGGAGGCAATCACCGTCGGCAACCAGACCATCACGCTGCCGGGCATCGGCGCGTATCTCGCGCAGGCGATCTCCGACAAGAACTTCGGCGCGATCGGCTGGGTGATCCTCACGATGACCGTCGTGATCCTCGCGTACGACCAGTTCCTGTTCCGCCCGCTGATCGCGTGGGCCGACAAGTTCCGGATGGAGAACACCGCGTCGGGCGACGCGCCGCAATCCTGGCTGCTCGACCTCGTCCGCCGCACGCGCCTGATTCATCAACTGCTCGTGCCGGCCGGCTGGTTCTTCGCGAAGGCCGCGCGGATTCCGCTGCGCCTGCCGCTGTCGGGCGCGATGCGCTTCACGCTGCCGAAAGTCGAGAAGAAGGCGTCGCGCACGGTCGACATCGCATGGGCCGCGCTCGTGCTGCTCGGCACGGCCTATATCGTGTGGCGCGTCGTCAGCTTCGTGTCGACCGGCGTGACGATGGCCGAGGTCGGCCATGTGGTCATGCTCGGGCTCATCACGCTGCTGCGCGTGGTCGTGCTGATCGCGATCGCATCGGTCATCTGGGTGCCGATCGGCGTGTGGATCGGGCTGCGTCCGCGGCTCGCCGAGAAGCTGCAGCCGCTCGCGCAGTTCCTCGCCGCGTTCCCGGCGAACCTGCTGTTCCCGGTATTCGTGATCGTGATCGCGCGCTTCCACCTGAACGCCGATATCTGGCTGTCGCCGCTGATCGTGCTCGGCACGCAGTGGTATATCCTGTTCAACGTGATCGCCGGTGCGACGTCCTACCCGAACGACTATCGCGAAGCGGCGACGAACTTCCGCATTCGCGGCTGGCAGTGGTGGCGGCAGGCGATCCTGCCCGGCATCTTCCCGTACTACGTGACCGGCGCGATCACCGCATCGGGCGGCGCGTGGAACGCGAGCATCGTGTCGGAAGCCGTGCAGTGGGGCAATACCAGGATCGAGGCGCACGGCCTCGGTGCCTATATCGCGCAGACCACCGCCGCCGGCGACTTTCCGAAGATCATCCTGGGCATCGCCGTGATGTCCCTGTTCGTTACCCTGTTCAACCGCCTGCTGTGGCGTCCGCTGTATGCCTTCGCCGAAGCGAAGCTGCGGCTCGACTGAGACCGATTGAGAGCGAAACGCGATGCACAATCCGAATGCTGTAAACGCCCCCGTCCAGACGAACCAGCCGCCGCGCCTCGGTGAGGAAATCCTGCGCGTCGACCACGTCTGTCGCGGCTTCAACAAGACGCAGGGCGAGCTGCTCGTGCTCGACGATGCGAACCTGTCGCTGCGCGAAGGCGAGATCGTCGGCCTGCTCGGCCGTTCCGGCTCGGGCAAGTCGACGCTGCTGCGCATCATCGCCGGGCTGATCGAGCCGACCGGCGGCGAGGTGACCTACCTCGGCAAGCCGCTGCGCGGCCCGGCCGAAGGCGTCGCGATGGTGTTCCAGACCTTCGCGCTGTTCCCGTGGCTCACCGTGCTGCAGAACGTGGAGGCCGGGCTGGAAGCGCTCGGCGTCGGCGCGCGCGAGCGGCGCGAGCGTGCGCTCGCCGCGATCGACCTGATCGGTCTCGACGGTTTCGAGAACGCGTACCCGCGCGAGCTGTCGGGCGGCATGCGCCAGCGCGTGGGCTTTGCGCGCGCGCTCGTCGTCGACCCGACGATCCTGCTGATGGACGAGCCGTTCTCCGCGCTCGACGTGCTGACCGCCGAGACGCTGCGTACCGACCTGCTCGACCTGTGGACGCAAGGCCGCATGCCGATCAAGTCGGTGCTGATCGTCACGCACAACATCGAGGAAGCGGTGTTCATGTGCGACCGGATCCTCGTGCTGTCGTCGAATCCGGGCCGCGTGATCGCCGAGATCAAGGTGCCGTTCAAGCATCCGCGCAACCGGCTCGACCCGGCGTTCCGCAAGCTGGTCGACGACATCTACGCGAAGATGACGGCCCGCCAGACCGGCGAGGCGACGAAGAAGGGGCTGGAGCTCGGCAGCTGGCTGCCGCAGGTGTCGACCAACCTGATGGCCGGCCTGATCGAGACGCTCGCGATGGCGCCGTACCACGGCCGCGCGGACATGCCGGAAATTGCGCGCACGCTGCACCTCGAGGTCGACGACCTGTTCCCGATCGCCGAAGTGCTGCAATACCTCGGCTTCGCGGACGTGCGGGAAGGGGACGTGTTCCTGACGCCGCCGGGGCGCGTGTTCGCGGAATTCGGCACGCAGGAGCGCAAGCTGATGTTCGCGGATCACCTGTTGAAGCACGTGCCGCTGGCCGCGCGGATCAAGAAGGTGCTGAACGAGCGCCCGGGCCATCGCGCGCCGCGCGTGCGCTTCGAGCAGGAGCTGGAGGATTTCCTGTCGGACGGTGCCGCCGAGGAGACGCTCGACGCGGTGATCGACTGGGGGCGTTACGGCGAGATCTTCTCGTACAACGACCAGACGGAGATTTTCAGTCTCGAGGACGTCGAGACCTGAAGCCGGCCAGGTCTCGACAGCATCCGGCGGACACGGCGCGAATTCCATGACCTATGACTGAAAAAGGGAATCTGTACGCCGTCGCGGTGGAAACGTTTGACCTGGTGCTCGTATCCGTTATCGACTCCCCGGGTCCACAGATCTTTCGGGCGAAGGTCGAGCGCATCTATTCCAGCGGCAAGAGCATCACGCCGGATCGCCTCGGGGTGGTGATCGAGTTCTGCGGCGGCCCGCCGACTTGGGGCAATGTACCGCTTCAGGCCGGTGAGTGCGCCCTCATGTTCGTGAGAGTGCAGGCCGGCATGCTCCATGAATATCCGTGGCGCGGACACATGGTGCTGGAGGAGATGGACGGGGAATCGTACGCCAGGCTGCAGATTCCCGAGTTGTGGTTGAGGGACGATCTGCCGGAAGCCGTGAAGGCCGCGACGTGTCCGCATCCGACCAGGCGGAATGCGTCGATCGTCAGGCTCGGTGTGCTGGAGCATTACCTGATGGACTTGATCGGAAAGTCGGCGCGCTGAGCCGAGCGCGCGATTCATGCGCAATGATTCGCGCCGGCGCGGTTGGAGCCGTCGCAGGGCGGTCGATGTCCGGGCCAGCCGCCGGCGCGCGGTGCCTCCGCTACTGCAAATTCCCCCACCGATCGACCGCCGGCTCCGCCGACGCCCACTTCCAGTGCGTGCCCTGCTGGCACGCATTCGCGAAAAACCAGTCGGCCTTGTCGCCGTCCTTCACCGAGAACGCGAATTCCTTGCACAGCGCGAGCGCCGACGAGTACGCGCGCGTGACGCGCACTTCGCCTTCGCCGTTTTCGAGCGGCAGCGTGTTCTTCACCTTCCACGGCTTCACTTCGCCGACGGCGAGACTGCCGGCCGTCTTCGCGATCGCGTCCTGCTGATTCTGATGGAGCTGCTTCATCGTGCGGTTCACGGCTTCGTCGGTCGCGGCCTGCACGGCGATCCCGACGCCGACGCCGACCGCCGGGTTCGCGGTGACGAGGCCCGTCGCGGCGCCGGCAAGCGCGCCGCTCGCCGCGCCGACC
>NZ_QOBB01000380.1:0-4124 GCF_024704855.1 Burkholderia sp. HAN2018
CGTCGCCCGACGCCGTCGCCGGCGCGCTGGTGCCGCCCGAACCGCCGCGGAAATCGGTGACATACCAACCCGAACCCTTCAGCTGGAAGCCCGCCGCAGTGACCTGCTTGCGAAATGCATCCTTCCCGCATTCCGGGCACTGCGACAGCGGCGCATCGCTCATCTTCTGGAGCACGTCCTTCGCGAAGCCACACGCTTCGCATCGATAGGCGTAGATCGGCATGATATTTTTCCCGCGGAAACTGGAAACGGCTTGCAAAACCTTGAATTATAGCTGAAACCCCGCCGCGCTCCGGCAATGGCCGCGACACCCGCGCATCAGCGGCGGCGCCACGTCAGCCAGCGCTCGTGACCTTCGAACACGGGCAGCGAATCGGTCACGGGCAAATCCTCGATCAGTTCGAAGTGCGGCGTGAGCAGCGCATCAAGTTCGGCGCGCTCGATTCCGAACGGCGGCCCCTTCGGTTTCGCCATCAGGAAGAAATAACCTGCCAGCAATCCGTCCACGGGCAGCAGCTCGGCCATGCGTGCCGCGTAGCCGGCGCGCATGGCCGGCGGCAGCGCGCACAGGAACGCGCGCTCGTACACCCACTGCACGTCGAACGGCGGCCGGTACGAAAAGAAATCGGCCTGCTCGACGACTTCCGCGTGCGCGCCGAGCCGCGCTTTCGCAACTGCCACTGCCTGCGCGGAGAAATCGATCGCACGCACGGGCCAGCCGGCCTGCGCGAGCCACCCGGCCTCCTGCGCACTGCCGCAGCCTGGAATCAGCACCGCGCACGGCTCGAGCCGGTGCGCGAACACGCGAAACCCGTCGGGCACGCCACCGAATTCCCACGGCGTCACGCCACGCGCGAAACGTTCGTCCCAGAACGATGCGTTGCCGGGATCGCGCGTCGTGAAATCGGCGGCCGCCGGTGTAGCCGGTTGCTTCGGATCGGACATCGCCCTGCTCCTTTCGGTCATGTGCCGTACGCGAGCGCGAGCAGCACGCGCGCGACAAGCGCCCCGACGCCGACGGCGAGACCGAAGATCAGCAACGCCTGCAGCAGCCGGTTCGTCCGCTTCTGCTCGACGAGAATCTGGCGCATCAGGTCCTCGCTCGCCGCGCGCGGCGCGTCGTGGCGCGCCGCCATCGCATGATGGATCAGGCGCGGCAGTTGCGGCAGCGTCTTGCTCCACTGCGGCGCTTCGACCTTGAAGCGCTCGTACCAGCCGCGCAGGCCGATCTGCTCGGTCATCCAGCGCTCGAGGTACGGCTTCGCGGTCTTCCACAGGTCGAGCTCGGGGTCGAGCGAGCGGCCGAGCCCCTCGACGTTCAGCATCGTCTTCTGCAGCAGCACGAGTTGCGGCTGGATCTCGACGTTGAAGCGGCGCGACGTCGAGAACAGGCGCATCAGCACCTGGCCGAGCGAGATGTCCTTCAGCGCGCGATCGAAATACGGCTCGCACACCGCACGGATCGCGCTTTCGAGCTCCTCGACGCGCGTCTCGGGCGGCACCCAGCCCGATTCGAGGTGGAGCGTCGCGACGCGGTGGTAGTCGCGCTTGAAGAACGCGAGGAAGTTCTGCGCGAGGTAGTTCTTGTCGAAATCGGACAGCGCGCCGACGATCCCGAAATCGAGCGCGACGTAGCGGCCGAAGGTGTTCGGATCGAGGCTCACCTGGATGTTGCCCGGGTGCATGTCCGCATGGAAGAAGCCGTCGCGGAACACCTGCGTGAAGAAGATCTCGACGCCTTCGCGCGCAAGCTTCTTGATGTCGACACCGGCCGAACGCAGCGTCTCGACCTGGCTGATCGGCACGCCGGTCATGCGCTCCATCACGAGCACCTGCGACGTCGAGAAATCCCAGAACATCTCGGGCACGAGCAGCAGATCGAGGCCCGCGAAGTTGCGGCGCAGCTGGCTGCCGTTGGCGGCCTCGCGCATCAGGTCGAGCTCGTCGTGCAGGTACTTGTCGAACTCGGCGACGACCTCGCGCGGCTTCAGGCGCCGGCCGTCGGCCCACATGCGCTCGGTCCAGATCGCGATGTCGCGCATCAGCGCGAGGTCGGAATCGATCACGGACAGCATGTTCGGGCGCAGCACCTTGACCGCGACGGCCTTGCCCGCGTGCTGGCCCTGCTTGAGCTTCGCGAAATGCACCTGCGCGATCGACGCGCTCGCGACCGGCTCCCGCTCGAATTCGTCGAACAGCTCGTCGACCGGCGCACCGAGCGACTTCTCGATGATCCCGATCGCGACCGCCGAATCGAACGGCGGCACCTGATCCTGCAGCTTCGCGAGTTCGTTCGCGAAATCGACCGACAGCAGGTCGCGGCGCGTCGACAGCACCTGGCCGAACTTGACGAAGATCGGGCCGAGGCTTTCGAGCGCATGACGCAGCCGCACCGCCGGCGGATCGGAATAACGGCGACCGATCGTCGTGATCCGCAGCAGCAGCTTCACGCGCCGGTCGTCGATCCGGGACAGCATCACTTCGTCGAGACCAAAGCGGATGACGGTGTAGACAATCTTGATGAAACGGAAAATGCGCATGCCCTGCGGCCCTCAGTGCGCGCCGCGCGGGCCGGAACCCGTGCGCGCGCCGATTTTTTGTTCGAGTCGTTCGACCCGCTTTTCGACCCGCGCGAGCGCATCGCGTGCGCGCGCCAGTTCGGCGTCGAAGCCGCCGAGCGACGCGCGCCGGACGACTTGCGGGTTCTCGTCGAGCCAGTATTCGGCAACGGAATCGAGCACGTTGCGGCCGGTACGTCGCGCGCGCGCACCGGCGTCGCGCACGACCGTCGCGATCCGGTATGCCGCCGCGTCGCCGACCAGCTTCGCGAGATCTTCTTCAGGTTCCCAGCGCAAGTGCTCGGCCAGCTTCGCGATCTGTGTCGCGAACTCCGCATCGCCCTCGATCTTCACGTGCTTCATCACGGCCGCCTGGCCGCCCTGCAGGAACGCGGCGACCGTGTCGCCCGCGAGCGCGATCGACACGTCGACCTGTTGCGCATCGTGCGCGTCGACGGCCGACAGATAGCCGTCGGGCTGCACCAGCAGCGTGAGCGTAACGGGAGGCACGTCGATCCGGGCAGTCTTGCCCGCATACGGAATCAGGCGGTCGCGCGCCCACGATTCGCGGGCGAGCAGGTGATTGACAGCAGCAGCAAAAGGCTTGGCGGCAAAGGTCATCGGGCTGGGAAAGAAAAAACCCGCGCAGGCCGGGCGCCCACGCGGGTTTCTATTGTAACGTCGGATCGTCGGCAGGCCGTGCCTGACCGCACACCCGGGCGGCAAGCGGTCGCAGTGCGGCAGCCTTTGCCCGGGTGTCCGGCGGCGTGGCCGCCGGACACGCTCAGTGCGTGTTGATCTGCTGGATGCCCGCGAGCAGCCAGCCCTGACTGCCCGACTTCGACAGGTTCCACACCTCGTCGAACGGCGCGGCCGACGCATTCGCCGATTCGCGGATCAGCCCATGGAAACGCACGCTCGCCGACTGCTCGATGCCGCGATCCTCGATCGCGACCAGTTCCGCGTCGAGCTGCACGACGTCGGTCTGGTTCGACTCGTTGCCGCGCGAATCGAGGTCGATTTTGATCTCGGCGAACATTTCGGGCGTCGTGAACTCGCGGATGTCGGCCAGGTTGCCCTGGTCCCACGCAGCCTGCAGGCGCACGAAATAAACCTTCGAGCTGCGCAGGAACGCTTCGGTGTCGAAGCCGGCCGGCACCTGGAGCGGTGCTGCCGCCGCCGCTGCCGCGCCTGCGCCCGCGGCACCGCCGCCGAACACGCCTTGCGCTTCGTTCGCGTAGCTGCTGCCGCTACCCGCATAGTTGCTGCCGGTGCCGCCCTGCTGGAACGACGGGCTCTGCGAGTAGCCGCCCGACGACGACGCCGAACCGCCGACCGAGTATGCCGGCTCCTGCGGACGACGGCGGTTCATGAACTTGCGGATCAGCCAGATGCCGACCATCGCGAGCAGCGCGATCACGATGACGTTCGCCATCATGCTCGCGAATGCGCCGCCCAGGCCGAAGTGCGACAGCAGCGCCGCGATGCCGAGACCGGCCGCGAGGCCGGCGATCGGCCCGAGCCAGCGCGAGCGGTTGGGCTGCGCGGCCGGCGCGGGCGCAGCCG
>NZ_QOBB01000381.1:0-4110 GCF_024704855.1 Burkholderia sp. HAN2018
GCCTGGCAGCACGCGCGCGCGGCTGACGGTCAGGCCGGCGTGCCGCCGTCGAGCACGCGTTCGAGCGCGTCGAGCGCGCGGGCCGTGGCGTCCGGCGCGATGCAGTCGACGACGATCCGCTCCGGCATCGCGCGCAGCCAGGTGATCTGGCGCTTGCAGAGCTGGCGCGTCGCGAAGATGCCCTTGTCGCGCATCGTCCGGTAGTCAGTGTCGCCGTCGAGGAATTCCCATGCCTGCCGGTAGCCGACGCAGCGCATCGACGGCAGGTCGGGATGGAGATCCTCGCGACGGCGCAGCCGCTCGACTTCGTCGATGAAGCCCGCGTCGAGCATCGCATCGAAGCGCTGTGCAATCCGTGCGTGCAGTACCGCGCGATCGGACGGCTCGAGCGCGACCGGCACGAAGCGGTAAGCGGCGGCCGCATCGTCGCTGCGTCGCGGGGCGGCGAGCAGTACCGACATCGGCTGCCCGCTCAGCATGAACACTTCGAGCGCCCGCTGGATCCGTTGCGAATCGTTCGGCGCGAGCCGCGCGGCCGTGTCGGGATCGACCTGCGCGAGCCGCGCGTGCAGCGCGGGCCAGCCATCGCGTGCGGCTTCGGCATCGAGAGTCGCGCGTACGTCCGGATCGGCGCCGGGCAGGTCGTTGAGCCCCTGCGTCAGTGCCTTGTAGTACAGCATCGTGCCGCCCGCGAGCAGCGGCGTGCGGCCGCGCGCGGCGATCTCGCCGATCAGGCGCAGCGTGTCGGCGCGGAAACTCGCGGCCGAATACGCGTCGGCCGGATCGATGATGTCGATCAGGTGGTGCGGCACGCTCGCGCGCTCTTCGCGTGAAGGCTTCGCGGTGCCGATATCCATGTCGCGGTAGACGAGCGCCGAATCGACGCTGACGATCTCGATCGGGCGGCGCGCGGCGAGTGCCAGCGCCGCGGCCGTCTTGCCCGAGGCAGTGGGGCCGAGCAGGCAGGCGATCGTCGTCGGAGAGGACTGCGGTGAAGCGCTCATTGGCCGCGCATGAACAGGCGGTCGAGATCGTTCAGCGTGAGCTGATACCACGTCGGCCGGCCGTGATTGCACTGGTCCGCGCGTTCGGTCGCCTCCATCTGCCGCAGCAGCGCGTTCATCTCGTCGAGCGTCAGCCGCCGGTTCGCGCGCACCGCGTGGTGGCAGGCGAGCGTGCCGAGCAGTTCGTGCTGGCGCTCGGTAAGCACGCGCGAGCCGCCGAACGCGTGCAGGTCGGCGAGCACCGCGCGCGCGAGCGACTGCAGGTCGGCATCCTTCAGCAGCGCCGGCACCGCGCGGATCGCGAGCGTCGTCGGCGACAGCACCGCCAGGTCGAAACCGAGCGACTCGAGCGTGTCGCGCTCTTCCTCGACCGTGCCGATCTCGACCGGCGTGGCCGTCATCGAAATCGGCAGCAGCAGCGCCTGCACGGCGACCGAGCGGTCGGCGAGCGCGTTCTTGAACTGTTCGTACAGGATCCGCTCGTGTGCCGCGTGCATGTCGACGATCACGAGCCCGTGCGCGTTCTGCGCGAGCACGTAAATGCCGTGGATCTGGCCGAGCGCGAAGCCGAGCGGCTGCTCGTCGTGCGCGGTGGCGGCGATCGGCGATACGGTGAAGCCGGGCAGCGGTGCGAGCGGCGTATCGGCCGAGTCGCGCGCGATGGTGGTCGTGCCGTCCGGTGTGCCGGCGCCGCTATCCTTGCGGCCGAACATCGCGTCGTAGAGCGCGAGCGGCTGCGCGACGGGCAGCGTGCCCTGCGTCATCCGCGCCTGGCGCATCCAGGTGTTGCCTGCCGACGAGGACGACGGCGACGAGAAGCCGCTGCCGCCCGTGCCACCCATGCCGCCGGTCGCGTGGCCCTGGCTCTGCCCGAGCGGCGTGTCCAGGAACGACGACGGCCCGCGCGGAGCCGGTTCGATATGCGCGGCATGGCCGCCCGCCGTGGTTTCCGGCGACGCGCCCGCATGGCGCGCGAGCGCGCGCTGGACCGCATGGAACACGTACTGGTGGATCGAGCGCGAATCGCGGAAGCGTACCTCGATCTTCGACGGATGCACGTTCACGTCGACGGCTTCCGGCGGCAGGTCGAGAAACAGCACGTACGACGGGTAGCGGTCGCCGTGCAGCACGTCCTCATAGGCCGCGCGCACCGCGTGCGTCAGCAGCTTGTCGCGCACGAAGCGGCCGTTCACGAAGAAATATTGCTGGTCGGCGCGCCCGCGGCTTGCGGTCGGCAGGCCTGCGCAGCCGTAGACGGCGAGCGGGCCGGCCTGTTCGTCGAGCGGCAGGTGCGCGGTCGCGAAGCCGTCGCCGAGGATCTTCGCGACGCGCTGCGCGGGCTCGGTCGCATTCCAGTGCTCGACGGCCTTGCCGTTGTGCAGCACCGAGATCGCGACGTCCGGCCGCGCGAGCGCCGCGCGGCGGATCATTTCCAGGCAGTGGCCGAACTCGGTCTGCTCGCTCTTCAGGAACTTGCGTCGCGCGGGCGTGTTGAAGTACAGCTCGCGCACCTCGATCGTCGTGCCGGTCGCGCCGGCGGCGGGCGACAGCACGCCCGTCTGCGCGTCGATCTTCATCGCGTGCGCGGCATCGGCCGTCCGGCTCGTGATCGACATCTCGGCCACCGACGCGATCGACGCGAGCGCTTCGCCGCGGAAACCCAGCGTGGCAACCGCCTCGAGCTCCTCGAGCGAGCGGATCTTGCTGGTCGCATGGCGCATCAGCGCGAGCGCCAGCTCGTCGGGCGGAATCCCGCAGCCGTCGTCGGTGATCGAGATGCGCTTGACGCCGCCTTCTTCCAGCACGATGCGCAGCGTCGTGGCGCCGGCGTCCATCGCGTTCTCGAGCAGCTCCTTGACGACCGACGCCGGACGTTCGACGACCTCGCCGGCGGCGATCTGGCTGATCAGCTGGTCGGGCAGGGGCTGGATCGCGCGCAGCGGGCGCGGAGCAGGGGCGGGCGTGTCGCCCGCGGCCGTTTCGGTGATTTCGGACATGGCCGAATTATAGCGAGGCGGCGGATGCGTGCCGGGGCGGCGGAGCGTTACGTTTTTTCACGGAGCCTTAAGGTAGTTTCGGTATCATGGCTCCGTTTCGCGCGCCGCCTTGGCCGGCGGGCGCTTCCGCCAAGTCTGGCCTGTTTCGGCCGTTCCGGCCCTATCGCCTTCGAGGAATCGCATTTGGATACGCTGCTTCATTTCGTCAACCTTGTCCTGCATATCGACGCCTTCCTCGGCGATTTCATCAGGCAGTACGGCGCGTGGGTCTATCTCGTGCTGTTCCTGATCGTGTTCTGCGAGACGGGGCTCGTCGTGTTCCCGTTCCTGCCGGGCGATTCGCTGCTGTTCATCGGCGGCGCGTTCGCGGCGACGGGCGAAATGAACGTCGGCGCGCTGATCGTGCTGCTGCTCGTCGCGGCGATCGCCGGCAACACCGTGAACTACCTGATCGGCCGCTGGGTCGGCCCGAAGGTGTTCAATACGCATATCCCGGTGCTCGAGCGCTTCCTTGACCGCGCCGCGCTGCAGAAGACCCACTCGTTCTACGACAAGCACGGCGGCAAGACGATCGTGCTCGCGCGCTTCATCCCGGTCGTGCGTACGTTCGCGCCGTTCGTCGCGGGCGCGTCGTCGATGAGCGCCGCGCGCTTTCAGCTCTTCAACGTGATCGGTGCGCTGGTGTGGGTGCTGCTGCTCGTGCTGCTCGGGTATTTCTTCGGCAACATCCCGTTCATCCGCCAGTACCTGAACGTGATCGTGCTGGTCGGTATCGGTGCGGCGATCGTGCCGGTCGCGCTCGGCGCGGTGTGGAAGCTGGTGCGCGGGAAGCAGTCGGATAACGCGCAGAAGACGGGCGGGCGGTAAGCCCGGAGGCTTCGGTTTCGGGCAATAAAAAAGCGTGGCGGGTGCCACGCTTTTTTATTGCCCGGTGCCGCCGTCATGCGCTGCGATGCAAGAGCGGCGTTTCGGGCGTCGGGTATTGCGCGTCGCGGAACGTCTCGAGGATCACGCGGTTGGTGTCGCAGTACACCTGCCAGTAGTTTTCAGGTTGCGTGGACGGGCGCACGAACAGCAGCGGGCCTTCCGGCGTGAACTGCAGCACGCCG
>NZ_QOBB01000382.1:0-4002 GCF_024704855.1 Burkholderia sp. HAN2018
AGGCTCGCGAGCTGGTTGAACTGCGACTGCAGCAGGTTCCACCAGCCGGCGGGATCGAAGGCCTGCGCGGCGTCGCCCGCGGCTGCATCCGCGGCGGAAGCATCGGCATCCTCCGCCGGCGGCGCATCGCCCGGCGCGGCCGATGCGGATTTCGCCGCCTGCGCCGCCGCGACGGCCGCTTCCTCGGCCGCCGACATCGAGCTCTGCGCGAACGCGCCGAACGCACGCAGCGTCGCGAGCGTCGCGCGCTGCACCTCGAGCGCCTGGATCGCCGACTGCAGCATCCCGAGATTGAGCTTCAGCCACTGCTCGACCGCGCGCAGGTCGGTGATGCGCTTGTCGAGTTCCTCGACGCTCGTGAGCGGCGCCATCATGTCGGACATGCTCGACAGCGACGGCGGCAGCCCATGCGCGCCGCCCGGAAACGGCGTCATCGCGCCGAACGGCGACATCCGCATCATGTCCCACATCCGGTCCATCATGTCGGCGGGCTTGAAGCCGGCAAAGCCGGCGAAAGGATTGGAGCCGGGGGCATCGGTCGTCATACGGGCATCCTGGTTGACTGGGTGAGGACGAGGCGGCCGCCATGGGTCGCGCGAGCCGCGCCTGGATCGATCATAGCGCCGGCGCGTGTCAGAACGGTGCGTCGCCGGGGAACTCGGGTGGACGCCGCTCGCGCAACGACCGGAGGCCTTCCTGCACGTCGGGCCCGGCAAACCCCATGAATTCGAGCGCAAGCGACGTATCGAAGGTCGGCCCGGCCGAGCGCAGCCAGTTGTTCAATGCGTACTTGGTCCAGCGAATCGCCGACTGCGAACCGTGCGCGAGCCGTTCGGCCACTTCGTACGCCTTCGGCAGCAGGTCGGCCGGCTCGACCGCGAGCGACACCAGCCCGATCCGCTCGGCCTCCTCGCCGCTCACCGGTTCGCACAGCAGCAGGTAGTACTTCGCCTTCGCCATCCCGCACAGCAGCGGCCACACGATCGCCGCGTGGTCGCCGGCCGCGACGCCGAGGCGCGTGTGGCCGTCGATGATGCGTGCGTCCTTCGCGGCGATCGAGATGTCGGCGAGCAGCCCGGCGACGAGCCCCGCGCCGACGGCCGGGCCATGCATCGCCGATACGATCGGCTTGCTGCAGTTGATCACGTTGTAGACGAGGTCGCGCGCCTCGCGCCACACTCGGGAGCGCACGTCGAAGTCGTTCGCCATGTCCTCGACGAGCGCGAGATCGCCGCCCGCCGAGAAGCCCTTGCCTTCGCCGCGGATCACCGCGACGCGCGTGTCGGGATCGCGGTCGACGTCGCGCCAGATGTCGGCGAGCTCGCGATGCATGCGCGCGTTCGCGGTCGCGAGGCCGCTGCGGTTCGCGCCCTCGCCGCTCATCACGATGTCGAGCACGCCATGGTCGCGGCGCGTCACCTTCAGTGCTTCGTAACCGCCGTATGCGGCGAGATCGGCCATGTGCCGCTCCTTCGAGTCGAGGCTCTTGAATCGAGTGTAGCCAAGCCCGCGCGGGCAAACATCAGGCGAAACCCGGCGCGCAGGCCGAAGCCGGGTTTCGCGCAAGCGCCGCGCCGCTTACGCCGCGCCGTCGGGCGGGGCGACCGACTGCTCGATCGCACCGAAGATCGACTTGCCGGCCGCGTCGAACATCTCGATGCGCACGGTATCGCCGTAGCGCATGAATTCGGTCTGCGGCGCGCCGTGCTCGATCGTCTCGAGGCAGCGCTTCTCGGCGATGCAGCAGTAGCCGCGCTTCGCGTCCTTGTTCGACACCGTGCCCGAGCCGACGATCGACCCGGCGCGCAGGTTGCGCGTCTTCGCCGCGTGCGCGACCAGCTGGCCGAAGTGAAACACCATGTCGGTGCCCGCATCGGGCTGGCCGACCTTCCTGCCGTTCCAGTGGACGATCATCGGCCGGTGCACGCGGCCTTCGCGCCATTCGTCACCGAGCTCGTCGGGCGTCACGGCGACCGGCGCAAATGCGGTGGCCGGCTTGCTCTGGAAGAAGCCGAAGCCCTTCGCGAGCTCGGCCGGAATCAGGTTGCGCAGCGACACGTCGTTCACCAGCGTGACGAGCCGGACGGCCTTCAGCGCTTCGTCGGGCGACGCGCTCATCCGCACGTCGCCGGTGATCACCGCGACTTCCGCCTCGAAATCGATGCCCCACTCCTCCGACGGGCACACGACGTCGTCGCGCGCGCCGAGGAAATCGTCGCTGCCGCCCTGGTACATCAGCGGGTCGGTCCAGAATTCGGGCGGCATCTCGGCGCCGCGCGCGCGGCGCACGAGCTCGACGTGGTTCACGTACGCGGAGCCGTCGGCCCACTGGAACGCGCGCGGCAGCGGCGCCATGCAGTTGGCCGGATCGAATGCGAACGCATTGCGCGCGCGGCCGTGGTTCAGCGCGTCGTACAGGTCGCGCAACTGCGGCGCGTAGAACGCCCAGTCGTCGAGGACACGCTGCAACGTCGGCGCGATCGCGTCGGCGATCGCCGCGGTGTGCAGGTCGCGCGACACGACGATCAGTTGGCCGTCGCGCGTGCCGTCCTTCAGCGAAGCAAGTTTCATAAGGGGGACTCTGCCGTTGTAGTGACGATGGAGGGAATCTATTTTACGATGGTGAATCCCGGCGGCGCGCCACGATCGTGCACGCCGTTTTCGCCCCGATTTTTCGCCCCGATCTTTCACCCCCATTCCTGCCGCATTTTCGCGCACCTGCCGCCCATGCCCGCCAGCCCGCTTCCCGATGACGATCTCGCCGACTCCGACACCGACGACGCCGCTTCCGGCGAGCACGGCGAAAACAGCGAGAAAGTCCGTTCCGGCATCCAGTCGATCGAGGTCGGCTTCCGCCTGCTCGACGTGCTGACGAGCGAGCCGCGCGCGATGATGCTGCGCGACCTCGCGCAGCGCGCGGGCATGAGTCCTGCGAAGGCGCACCGCTACCTGGTCAGCTTCTCGCGTCTCGGCGTGGTGTCGCAGGACCCCGTCTCGGGCCGCTACGAGCTCGGCGGCTTCGCGCTGCAGATGGGGCTCGCGCGGCTCGCGCGCGTCGACGGCGTGAAGCTCGCGCGGATCGCGCTGACCGAATTCCGCGACCGCCTCGACCAGACGGTCGGCATCGCGGTGTGGGGCAACCAGGGGCCGACGATCGTGCACTGGATGGAATCGAGCCACCCGGCGAAGGCGTCGCTGAAGCTCGGCGACGTGATGCCGCTGCTCGGCTCCGCGACGGGCCTGCTGTTCGCCGCGTACCTGCCGCGCAGCAAGACCGCCGCGATGCTCGAGCGCGAACTCGCCGATACGCGCCGCTCGCCGCACCATGGCGGCCCACGCACGCTCGACGAGGTCGACGCGGTGCTCGCCGACGTGCGCAAGCACGAGGCCGCGCGCGTCGAGGGGATGCTGCTGCCGACGATCCACGCGTTCTGCATGCCCGTGTTCGATGCGGTCGGCGAACTCGCGCTCGCCATCGTCGCACTCGGCCAGGAAGGCTCGTTCGACATTGCATGGGGCGGCGAGATCGACACGGCGTTGCGCGCATGCGCGCAGAAACTGTCTTACGAACTCGGCTATAGTCCCGACGCGCGCGACGCCTGACGCATTCCGCCCCCGTCACGGCACGCGCGCGAACGCGCGGCGCATTCGACAGTCCGATTCCTGTGGCGCGCGCCGCGCGCCCGACATCACGCGAGCGCCCCGATCCTGTTCCGATGCCCATGCAGCCTGCCGACATCCGCCCGAGTCACGCCTTGCCCCGCCGCTGGCTGCGCGTGGGCATTGCGCTCGTCGTCGTGCTGGTGCTGCACGCGCTCGCCGCGTTCTGGCTGATGCGCAACCGCGACGCGTTCACGCCGCCCGCGCCCGCCGAAGTCCCCGTGCAGATCGAGCTGCTGAAACCGCAGCCGATCGAGCGCCAGCCCGCGCCACCTGCGCCGAAGCCGGTCGAGCATCCGGCCGCGCCCGCCCCGGCGGCCCCCAGGGCCGCCGCGCCGAAAC
>NZ_QOBB01000383.1:0-3942 GCF_024704855.1 Burkholderia sp. HAN2018
CACCTGCTCGGCCGGCGTGCCGCCGCCCACCGCCTCGGACGGCGCGCTGCCCGCATGGACCGCCACCGACGCGCCGCGCGCCGCGCCCGTGTAGACGGACAGCGGCACCACGCGGATCGCGCGCTGCAGTTTCTTCACGTTCGTCAGGTCGCGCCCGCCGCTCGTCTGCAGACGGACTTCGAGCCACGCGTTGGCCGACGGGACGTCGATCCGGACCGCCCCCTTCGGCAGCGTGCCCTGCCAATCCTTCGCGGCGAAGGCAATCGTTTGCGATCGCGCGCCGCCGCGTGTGCCGCGTGCAGCCACGCTCGACGACGACCACAGCACGTTCGTCCACATGTCGAGCGCACGCGCGTCCCAGTAGCGGCCGCGCGTGTCGGGCAACGTGACGATCACGGGTTCGGCGGCGACGTCGAGCCAGCCGGTCGAGTCGAGCGTGTCGACGCCCGGCAGCGGCGGATTGACCGCGCCGACGGGCGGCAGCGCCTGCGCGTGGCGCAGCGTGTTGAGCGGCGCCTGCCCCGGCTGCGCGCCGTCGCCGCCCGTCGCCGCTTCCTTCGCGACGTCCATCAGCACGAGCGGATACGCGTATACATAGGAGTCGGCGACTTCCGCGCGCATCCAGCCGGTTTTCCGCTGAATGGCATCCGGTTGCGACGCGCACCCCGCAAGCAACGCCGCCATGGCCAGCGACGCGCACACGCGCCGCAGAGAAACTGATTCCTGCTGGTTTTCAATCATCGAGTACTGGCCGAATATCGTTCTTTTCAGTCAACGCCTTGTGCGACGCGCGAATGGCGAAAGCAAGGCACCCCAGCGTGCCCGGATAACCGTTTCGTGACGTTGCGTAACGGTGGGCGCTGATGTCAGGCCGGTATCATAGCGCCTACGGGCATCCCCTAATATGCCGAATAGCTGGCCGAACGCTAGCCGTATTGTCGACAGATGCGAAATAGTTCTGGCGATTTGCAACAAAACAGGGGATATCGGAGCGACACACGCTCAAGGCGAAACAATCTCGAGTGCGGGGGCCGGCTGGTCGATTGACGAATGGTGTCACTAATGACACCATTCGATGCGGCTAGCGTATGGAAGATCCTCGAACTCATGAGGCGCGAGCCCGTGAACGTGCGATTCAACGATCAGGTGCGACAGGTTCTCGACGCGATCGATCGACTGAAGGAACAGAAATCATGACTCAAGACCACTTTACGTACCGCGTAACGTGGTCCCCGGAGGACGGGGAGCACGTTGGCCTGTGCGCGGAATTCCCGTCTCTTTCGTGGCTCGACGCAACGCCGGAAGGTGCGCTGGCCGGTATTCGCCGGCTCGTCGCCGATGTCATTCGCGACATGACCGCAAACGGAGAAAAGGTGCCCGAGCCGATCGCCGACCGCACCTACAGCGGTGAATTCAAGGTTCGCATCCCGCCGCAGGCACACCGCGCGCTGGTGATCCAGGCCGCCGAGCAGGGCGTCAGCCTGAATCGTCTCGCGAGCGCCAAGCTCTGCGCCTGATCGCGCAGTCGAGCGCAAAGGCCCGCCCCTCCCGGATGTCGGTCAGGAATCCGGGAGATTGCTTTTCCGCGTTGTGACACCCTGTGTGCATCGGCATGCGCTGCCACCGCTTGACCTTACCATCATGGGAATGTTGATACTGGGTCCATTCGCGGCACGAGCCGTGCATTCAGGGAATCCGACATGACAGAATCACTTGCCTCCACAGCGCTGCACACGATCGAGCTGAGCGTCGACGGCATGCATTGCGGCGGCTGCACGGGCCGCGTGCAACGGGCGCTGGCCGCGGTGCCGGGCGTCGTCGAGGCGGCGGTCGACCTCGACGCGCACGCGGCGACGGTGACTGCGCAGGAAACCGTCGACGCCGCGCGACTGATCGAGGCGGTCGGCGCAGCCGGCTACGGCGCCTCCGTACGCGCACCAGTGCTCGAAGTCGCCGCCGCCACGCAGGCGCATCCTGTCGAAGCATCACCCACGCCGATGGCCGCAGCCGCTTCGACTGCCGGCCGCCCGCTCCCGGCCACCAGCACCGTCGAACTCGATATCGACGGGATGACCTGCGCGTCCTGCGTGTCGCGCGTCGAGAAAGCGCTGGCGAAGGTGCCGGGCGTCACGCGCGCGTCGGTCAACCTCGCGACCGAACGGGCGACCGTCGATGTCACGGCCGACGTTTCCGCCGCACAACTGGTGGAAACCGTGAAACAGGCCGGCTACGGCGCGACACCGACCGTAACGGATGCAGGCTTCGCCGCGCTCGCCCCCTCCTCGCCTGCCGCGCCCGCCAGCATCGAACTCGACATCGACGGGATGACCTGCGCGTCCTGCGTGTCGCGCGTCGAGAAAGCACTGGCGAAGGTGCCGGGCGTCACGCGCGCGTCGGTCAACCTCGCGACCGAACGGGCGACCGTGGACGCCGCGCCCGACGTTACCGCCACCCGGCTCGCCGAAGCCGTCAAACAAGCCGGATACGGCGCGACGCCGGTTGCCGGCGCGGCCATCCCGCCGGCTGCTTCCACCGCCCCCGCCGACCTCGAACTCGACATCGACGGCATGACCTGCGCGTCCTGCGTCGGCCGCGTCGAAAAGGCGCTGGCCGCCGTGCCGGGCGTCGCGCGCGTTGCGGTCAACCTCGCGACCGAGCGCGCGTCGGTGCACGGCGCCGGCGCCCTCGACGCCGCCACGCTGATCGCGGCCGTCACCACCGCCGGCTATCGCGCGTCGCTCGCCGACGCGTCGTCAGCCGGCGCCGACGCGCAGCCGGCCAGCGCCGCGCAGGACCCCGAAACACGCAAGCGCCTCGAAGCGATCCGCGAACGCGATCTCGTGATCTGGTCTGCGGTGCTGAGCGCGCCCCTGATCGCGCCGATGCTCGTCGCGCCGTTCGGCATCCACCTGATGCCGAACGGCTGGGTCCAGCTCGTGCTCGCCTCGATCGTCCAGTTCGGCTTCGGCGCGCGCTTCTATCGCGCGGCCTGGCACGCGGTGAAGGCGCGCACCGGCAACATGGACCTGCTCGTCGCGCTCGGCACGTCGGCCGCATACGGGCTGAGCCTGTGGATGCTGCTGCGCGGCACCGGCCATTCCGGCCATCTGTATTTCGAGGCGTCGGCCGTCATCGTCACGCTGGTGCGCTTCGGCAAATGGCTCGAATCGCGCGCGAAGCGCCAGACCACCGACGCGATCCGCGCGCTGAACGCGTTGCGCCCCGACCGTGCCCGCGTCGTCGAGCACGGTGTCGAATACGACGTGCCGCTGACGCAGGTGCGTGTCGGCACCCGCGTCAGCATCCGGCCCGGCGAGCGCGTGCCCGTCGACGGCCGGATCGTGTCGGGTCGCTCGCACATCGACGAATCGCTGATCACCGGCGAGAGCCTGCCAGTGCCGAAGGACGACGGCGACCCCGTCACGGCCGGCTCGATCAACGGCGAAGGCGCGCTCGTC
Organism: Burkholderia sp. HAN2018; assembly: GCF_024704855.1. Lineage (NCBI taxonomy): Bacteria > Pseudomonadati > Pseudomonadota > Betaproteobacteria > Burkholderiales > Burkholderiaceae > Burkholderia > Burkholderia sp. HAN2018. The sequence continues at coordinate 3,459 of NZ_QOBB01000383.1, forward strand.
GTCGAAACCACCGCGATCGGCGCGGAGACGACGCTCGCGCGCATCATCCGCCTCGTCGAATCCGCGCAGGCCGAGAAAGCGCCGATCCAGCGGCTCGTCGATCGCGTGAGCGAGGTGTTCGTGCCCGCCATCCTCGGCATCGCCGTGCTGACGCTGGCCGGCTGGCTGATCGCCGGCGCCGGGACGGAAACCGCGATCCTCAACGCGGTCGCGGTGCTCGTCATCGCGTGCCCGTGCGCGCTCGGCCTCGCGACGCCCGCCGCGATCATGGCCGGCACAGGCGTCGCGGCGCGGCGCGGCGTGCTGATCAAGGATGCGCAGGCGCTCGAACTCGCGCAGCGCACCACCGTGATCGCGTTCGACAAGACCGGCACGCTGACCGAAGGCAAGCCGTCCGTGACGGCGTTCGAAGCCGTCGGCGTACCGCATGACGAAGCGCTCGCGCTCGCGGCCGCGGTGCAGCGTCAGAGCGACCATCCGCTCG
>NZ_QOBB01000384.1:0-3975 GCF_024704855.1 Burkholderia sp. HAN2018
GGCCGCGCCGGCGAGCAGCAGCGACGCCGCGATGCAGCGCAGGGCCGTCGCGGCGCGCGGCGGTTTCCGCACGCGGGGCGCGGCGGGCGAAACGAAAGAGGTCTTCATGGTGGCGGAATCGGTGGCTGTCATGCAAATGACGACGGCCGATCTTCGCGCGTCGCCCGCCGATCGCTTACCAATTAATTGCGCGTTGCTTATCGCTGGATCGGCATCCCGCCGCCGCGGCACGGGGATGTCCGTGCGAGCGTCGGGCACGTGGCCCGCGTGGTCTCTTCCGGCCCCGTGCAGGTTCGCCGAAATGGGCGCATCGTATCGGCTGGCCAACGCCGGCGCGCATCCCGTCGCGCCGCCGATTCCAGGAGGACACACCATGCCTGTCAGCCCCGATACGCCTGCTCGCCCGGTGAAGACGCCGGGCCCCGATCACCCGATCACGATCGAATCGCATCCGCGGCGGGTCGTGGTCAAGGCGGCCGGCCGGATCGTCGCGGACACGCGCCGCGCGCTGGCGCTGCGCGAAGCCGCCTATCCGGCCGTGCTGTACATCCCGCGCGAGGACGCCGACCTGACGCTGCTGCTGCGCACCGATCACGCGACCTACTGCCCGTATAAGGGCGACTGCGCGTACTACTCGATCCCGGTCGGCGGCGAACGCTCGGTCAATGCCGTCTGGACCTACGAGGCGCCCTATCCGGCCGTCGACGCGATCCGCGGGCACCTCGCGTTCTATCCGGATCGCGTCGATTCGATCGAGGAAAGCCCGACCGGCTCCGATTGAGCGTCGCGGCAGCGGTTCAGGCAGCGGCTCGTCGCGCGCCGGGCGGCCACGCGTGCGAGGCGGCGATTTTTCCGGGGCGGCCTGCCATGCCGCCCCGTTCCGGCCGCGATTTGGCTCGTCGCTGCGGGTTTCTGCACCGATCGCCGGATCGAACGCCCGCAACGCGTCCACCGCTGATTTGCATATGCGCATTCGTTGGTTGGCCGCCAACGCAGGCGGACGTATCGTCACGAGTCCGGCGCGGGCCGGCCCGTGGCGTGCAGCGCCCGCACCCGGCCCCGCCCTGCGCCGACCGCGTCGCCTTTCGCGCGCGGCCCGCTCCTTCGCCCGCAGGACGCTTCGATGAACGACACACCGCACGCAGACGTTGAACCGACACCGGCGAACCCGCAGCGCCGCCAGTGGCTGCAAGGCGCGGCCGCCGGGCTGGCCGGGCTCGCGCTCGGCCCGCTCGCCGGCCTGCCCGCGCACGCCCAAGACAGCGGCACGCGGCTGCGCGTCGGCTTCCAGAAATACGGCAACTTCGTCGTGCTCAAGGCACGCGGCACGCTGGAAAAGCGGCTCGCGAGCCAGGGCGTCACGGTGCAATGGCTCGAATTTCCGGCCGGCCCGCAATTGCTCGAGGGCCTGAACGCCGGCGCGATCGACGTCGGCACGGTCGGCGAGACGCCACCGATCTTCGCGCAGGCGGGCGGCGTCGATTTCGTCTACATCGGCAACGAGCCGCCCGCGCCGCAGGGCGAGGCAATCGTCGTGCTGCCCGATTCGCCGATCCGCAACGTCGCGCAGCTGCGCGGCAAGAAGGTGGCGTTCAACAAAGGTTCGAACGTCCACTACCTGCTCGTGAAGGCGCTCGAACACGCGGGCCTGACGTATGCCGACATCCAGCCGATCTACCTGACGCCCGCCGACGCGCGCGCCGCGTTCGTGCAACGCAACGTCGATGCGTGGGTGATCTGGGATCCGTACCTGGCCGCCGCAGAGCGGCAGATCGGCGCGCGCGTGATCGCGAACGGCGAAGGGCTCGTGCGCAATACGCAGTACTACCTCGCCGCACGAAAATACGCGGCCGCTCATCCGCAGGTGCTGCGCGCGCTGCTCGACGAAGTCGACGCGGTCGACCGCTGGGCACGCGACCATGTGGCGGAAGTCGCCGCACAACTGTCGCCGCTCGTCGGCCTCGACGCGCCGACGCTCGAAGTCGCGCTCAAGCGCGCCGGTTATGGCGTGCAGCCGATCAGCGACGCGACGCTCGCGTATCAGCAGAACATCGCCGACGCGTTCAGCGCGCTGAAGCTGATTCCCGGCAAGCTGTCGGTGGCCAGCGCACGCTGATGCACTGCCGCCGACGCACGGCGCGGCACACGTGCGTCAGCGCGCGGGGGCCGCGCCGATGCGCCGCCATTCGTCGTAGTCGGTGACGAGGCCCGCTTCGTCGACCGCGATATCGGCCGCATACGTGCCGCTTTCATAGCGGTACACGTGCTCCGCCGTGCGGGTATAACGCTGCTCGCCGCGCACGAACTCGAAATCGGGGAAGCGCAGCCACGCGGTATGGATCACGGCCGCCTCGCCGACGGCCAGCCCGAGCCGCCGGATCGGCAACGTGTTCGTCGACGGGCTGAAACCGAGATCGATATCGGTCGCGCCCGCGAGCGCCGGTACGTCGACGCCGTCGATCGTCCAGCGCCCTGCGTCGCACGCGATATCCCGCTGCCGCGGCGGCTGCGTGCCGCCCCACTGCGTGATGCGTGCCGCGCGCGTGAGCCAGTCGGCGCCGCACGAGACCGCGTAATCGACACGAAACGGCGCGCCGTCGATCGCGCCCGACACCGACCCCGACAAGCCGATACCCGTTCGCGACTCGACGAGCCTGCACCATTCGGCCGCCTGCCAGGTCTGCACGATCTGCCATGCGACGCAGCGCGTGCGCACCGCTTCATCCTGTCGCGTCATGTCATCGTCTCCAGTCGATCGCACGGAAGCCGATTGTCGCCCATCGCCCCGGCGAACACACGCGGCTTACGCAACCGATGGTCAGTATCGGGGCGCTCCACACCTTCAGTCAGCCGTGCTTTGGTACCATCCGTCGATCGGCATCAACCGGAACCGGACAAGGGGCGCAACTTCATGGATTTGCTGGCGACGATGCGCATCTACGTCAGGGTCGTCGAGCGCGGCACGATGTCCGGCGCGGCGCGCGATCTCGACATGGGCCAGCCGGCCGTCAGCGAGCGCATCGAACGGCTCGAGAAGCATCTCGGCACACGGCTCCTGATGCGCAGTGCGCGCACCCTCGTGTGCACGGAAGAAGGCCGGATCTTCTACGACCGCAGCAAGGCGCTGCTCGAAGCGGCCGACGATGCGGTCGCATCGGTCTCGAAGACGGAAACCGCGCTCGACGGCACGATCCGGCTCGCGGCGCCGCAATGCTTCGGCGAGGTCGTGCTGCCGGGCGTGCTGATGCATGTCCGCACCGCGTATCCGCGCCTGCACATCGATCTGGTCCTGAACGACGACATCGTCGATCCGGTCACGGAAGGCGTCGACATCTCGATCCGCGTCGGACAGCTCGGCGACGGCGGATTCGTCGCGCACCCGGTCGGCGCGGTGGGCCGCCGGCTCGTCGCCGCGCCGTCGTATCTCGACCGGTGTGGCCCGATCGACACGGCGGCCGATCTGGCCAACCATCCGTTCATCCGCGTGAAAGGCGTCTTCGCGAGCGAACGGCTGCCCGTGCAGCACGACGGCGGCCCGCTCGAATACGCGCGCATCCGCACGATCATGACGACGAGCCACTGGCGGCCGATGTTCGACACGATCGCGGCGGGCGGCGGCATCGGCGTGGTCCAGCACCCGGCCTGCGCCGACGCGCTCGCGGCCGGCACGCTCGTCGAGCTCCTGCCGCGCTACGCGATTCCCGACTTCGCGCTCAACGTGCTCGTCCACGCGCAGCGGCCGCTGCCGCCGCGCGTGCGGGCCGTCGTCGACCTGCTGAAGCAGGACATCCCGCCGCTGCTGGCCCGCCCTGCCCGCTGACGACGGCAGCCGCCGTCAAGCCTGCCGCGACTTCCCCGGTTCCTTCACGTGCGCGTCGAACGCGACGCATTGCTCGTCACGCCCGCGGGCCGGATGCGGGCTCGCGGCCGTTGCGCTCGCATGCGCATGCGGCGCGGCACGGCCCGCGCGGCGGG
>NZ_QOBB01000385.1:0-3881 GCF_024704855.1 Burkholderia sp. HAN2018
GCCGCCCGTGCCGGCCGCCGACGGCGCGGCCGTCGTGCCGGTCGTCGCCGCGGCCATCGAGGCGCCGGCCACGACCCTCGACGATGACTACCGCTACCGCCTCGCGCGCAAGGACGTGCACATCGCGTTCGCGAATCTCGGGCAGGCGTTCCAGCGGATGATGATCGAGCCGAAGGCGCACCAGCGCTTCGTGCCGGAACTGAACGACCTGCTCGTGCAGACCCACGTGCTCGGCGCGCAGATCACGGCGGCCGCGCCGCTGATCCGCACGGCCTGCGCAGCCGACGGCAACATCCTTCACGACGATGCGCTGCACCGCGGCCTCGCCGCCGTGCTCGACAATCTCGAGAAGGCCGAGGCCGGCGAGCCGCCGCCCGCCGATCAGCTCGACGCGTCGAAGCAGATCACGCGCGACCTCGACGCGATGGTCGTGTCCGCGGAGAAATCCGATGCGGTGGGTGCCGAGCTCACGCACGACCTGAAGGTACTCGCACATCAGTGCAAGCAGATGCTCGCGTCGTCGCTGCTGATCCGCAAGGATGCGAGCGTGATTCGCCTGCCCGCCTGACCGCGGCTTTACCCCGCCGATGGCCGGCCCGCGCATGCCGCGGATCGGCCACCGGCGCTCCCCGATTCAGCGATCCCCGAAGCATGACTCGAGCGTTCCAGGCGGCCCGCGCCTTCCATGCGCGACCGCCCTGCCCCCTGTTGCGCCCGTCGCGCCAGTCAGGGAATACCCGATTCCGGTCATCCGGCCCGGCTTGTTATCATTCGTTCACATTCAAGTTGTATAGACAACTTGACGCAATCGGACCGGCCCCGCTCGCCCGGTCCGTCGCATAACGATATCGGAGACACGATGAAAAACTTGCAGCGCCACCTGAGCGCGCGGCACATCCGCTTTCTCGCGCTGGGTTCGGCGATCGGCACGGGCCTGTTCTACGGTTCGGCGTCCGCGATCCAGCTCGCGGGCCCGGCCGTGATCCTGGCGTACATCCTGGGCGGCGCGGCCGTCTACATGGTGATGCGCGCGCTCGGCGAGATGGCCGTGCGCGAACCCGTCGCCGGCTCGTTCGGCCACTATGCGACCGAGAACCTCGGCCCGTTTGCCGGCTTCGTCACCGGCTGGACCTACACGCTCGAAATGGTGATCGTCGCGATCGCCGACATCACGGCGTTCGGCATCTACATGGGCTTCTGGTTTCCGGATGTCCCGCAATGGATCTGGGTGCTCGGCGTCGTCGCGATCATCTGCGGGCTGAACCTGTGCCACGTGAAGGTGTTCGGCGAACTCGAGTTCTGGCTGTCGATCATCAAGGTCGGCGCGATCGTCGCGATGATCGGCGGCGGCGTGGCGATCCTGCTGACCGGCATGCACTTCGGCCATTCGGCCAACGTGCCGACGTTCGCGAACCTGTGGAACCATGGCGGCTTCCTGCCGAACGGCGTCGGCGGGTTGATCGCGTCGCTGTCGGTCGTGATCTTCGCGTACGGCGGGATCGAGGTGATCGGGATGAGCGCCGGCGAAGCCAAGGATCCGGAGCGCGTGATTCCGCGCGCGATCAACGCGGTGCCCGCGCGCATCCTGCTGTTCTACGTGCTGACGATGGTCGTGCTGATGTCGATCAGCCCGTGGACGGGTGTCGGCAGCGACGGCAGCCCGTTCGTGCAGATCTTCTCCGCGCTCGGAGTGAAGTCCGCCGCGACGATCCTCAACCTGGTCGTGATCAGCGCGGCGATCTCCGCGATCAACAGCGACATCTTCGGCGCGGGCCGGATGATGTTCGGGATGGCGCGCCAGGGCCAGGCACCGCGCGTGCTGATGACGACCTCGCGGCACGGCGTGCCGTGGGTCACGGTGCTCGTGATGGCGGTCGCGCTGCTCGCCGGCGTGCTGCTCAACTACCTGATGCCGAAGGACGTGTTCCTGATGGTCGCGGCAATCGCGACGTTCGCGACCGTGTGGGTCTGGCTGATGATCCTGCTGTCGCAGGTCGCGATGCGCCGCCGGCTGTCGAGCGCCGAAGTCGCGGCGCTGAAGTTCAAGGTGCCGTTGTGGCCGGTCGCGCCGGCGCTGACGATCGCGTTCATGGGCTTCGTGATCGTGATGCTCGGCTGGTTCGAGGACACGCGTGTCGCGCTGTATGTCGGCGCGGCGTGGCTCGCGCTGCTCGCGGTCGTGTTCTACGCACGGATCCGCCCGAAATTCGCACCTGCGTCACGTTGACGCACGGCTGATCTGCGTACGCGGCGCGCCGGTTCCGGCGCCCGCTTCGTTCCCGGCTCCGCGCGGCATCTGCCGCGCCAACAGCCGGGCACTCGTCCCCTTCACCTCGACGCCACGCGCGCGGCCCGCCGGGCCGCGCATCGGCACGTCAGTGCGACGCGGCGCTCGCGGCCTCGGCCGGATGGGCTTCGTCGTACGCGTGCTTCTGCGAAATCGCGTTGTACAGGATCGTCCCGATCACGAGCAGCACGGCCACGACGATCAGGATGCTCACGTTGCGGACTGGGTTCTTCTTGCGCTGATCGTTCATGGTCGGGGCGACTCCGTCAAATTCATCGAAGCGGGCATTCTACGCGCTTGCGCCCGTCCCGCGACGCCCCGTTTCCGCTCCCCTTTCCCGTCCTCCGCCTGCCCGTCGTTATCTTTCATTTGATAACGGTTCCCATTTCGATCTAGAATCCAGAGTCTTTCATTTTGTAATATTCCGGGTCGCTCGAGCGGCAGGCGCGCCCCGGAACGCTCCCTTCGTCCACCTGCCCCTCCGGAGTCTTCATGTCGAATCCGCGCACCCGCCTGCTGCCGCTCGCCGGCGCCCTCGCCCTTGCCGCCGCTGCCTTCGCGCCGCTGGCCCACGCGGCCGAGGAAGTCAGCCTGTACACCACTCGCGAACCGAAGCTGATCCAGCCGCTCATCGAAGCGTTCACGAAGCAGAGCGGCGTCAAGGTCAATACGGTGTTCGTGAAGGACGGCCTGCTCGAGCGCGTGAAGGCGGAAGGCGCGCAGTCGCCGGCCGACGTGCTGATGACGGTCGACGTCGGCAACCTGCTCGATCTCGTCGACGGCGGGCTCACGCAGCCGGTGCGCTCGAAGACGCTCGACGACGCGATTCCCGCGAACCTGCGCGGCGCGAACGGCGACTGGTACGCGCTGTCGCTGCGCGATCGCGTGCTGTACGTCGAGAAGGACCTGAAGGTCGATGCGTTCCGCTACGAGGATCTCGCCGATCCGAAATGGAAGGGCAAGGTCTGCATCCGCTCGGGCCAGCATCCGTACAACACGGCGCTCGTCGCGGCGATGATCGCGCACGACGGCGAAGCCGCGACCGAGAAGTGGCTGCGCGGCGTGAAGGCGAACCTCGCGCGCAAGGCGACGGGCGGCGACCGCGACGTCGCACGCGACATCCTCGGCGGCATCTGCGACGTCGGCCTCGCGAATGCTTACTACGTCGGCCACATGAAGAATGCGGAGCCCGGCAGCGACGCACGCAAGTGGGGCGATGCGATCAAGGTCGTGCGGCCGACGTTCGCGAACGCGAAGAGCGGCGGCACGCACGTCAACATCAGCGGCGCGACGGTCGCGAAGCACGCGCCGCACAAGGCCAACGCAGTGAAGCTGCTCGAATACCTCGTGTCGCCGGAAGCGCAGGCGCTGTATGCGCAGGCGAACTACGAATACCCGGTGCGCGCGAACGTGAAACTCGATCCGGTGATCGCCGGCTTCGGCACGCTGAAGATCGACCCGCTGCCGCTGGCGGACATCGCGAAGCATCGCAAGCAGGCGAGCCAGCTCGTCGACAAGGTCGGTTTTGACAACTGACGCAACCACCGCCGGCGCGCGCCGCGTGGCGTGCCGGCCGCGCCTGCTGCCGCGCGCG
>NZ_QOBB01000386.1:0-3828 GCF_024704855.1 Burkholderia sp. HAN2018
TCGGCCCGGATGTCGCGCGGCCCGATCGCGTCGCGCCCGTCGAGCCGGGCGGCGCCGAATGCGTGCAGCAGCGCGCGGCGCATCGTGCGCGGCGGTGTCGCGGCCAGCACGTCGAGCGCGTCGTCGCCCAGGGTATCCGGGAAGCGCCGCCCCCACGCATGCGACGTGCGGATCTCGTCGTAGATCGTCTGCGCGATCCGGCGCGCGCCGGCCGCATCGGGCGGCTCGATCTCGTACACGTTCATCCGGTTGAGCAGCGGCTCCGGGATCGCTTGCGCATCGTTCGCGGTCGCGATCCAGATCACGTTGCCCGCATCGATCGGCACTTCCGCGAATTCGTCGATGAACGCGCGCGCGGTGTCGTGCTCGAGCAACGCGTACAGCGCGCCGAGCGGATCGTATTGCGCATCGCTGCCGGCCTTGTCGATCTCGTCGACCGCGATCACCGGGTTCGCGTAGCTGCCGTTCACGAGCGCATCGAACACCTTGCCGGGCTTCGCGTTCTTCCATTGCGACGACGCCCCCGACAGGATCCAGCCGGCCGTCAGCGAACTCATCGGCACGTAGTGGTACGCGGTGCCGAGCAGCTGCGCGAGCGCCTTCGCGAAATGCGTCTTGCCGATGCCCGGGGGCCCGAGCAGCAGGATCGGCATCAGTTCGAGCCGGTCGTCCGTTTCGAGGCACAGCGCGATCTGCTTGCGCACGTCGTCGAGCGGCTCGGCGAAATTGGGCAATGCCTCGCCGAGCGCGTCGAACGACGGCATCCGGTTCGGCTTCACGCAAAAGCGCAGATTGCCCGTCTTGAGCATCTTCTCGTAGGTGGCGCGCAGTGCGTCGCTCGCGCTCTCGTTCAGGTCGCTCAACGCCGTCTCGACCTGCTCGAGGTCGTACACCGTGCTGAAGGACGCCACCGCCAGTTCCTGTTTCACCATCGCCGTCGTCATACCAACCTCGCTGCCGCTTGCTGTCACACGATCATCAGACCCTTACGATTTCAGTGTAGCGATCCCGCATCCCCGCGCAAGCAAGCAGCCACGTGCGTGTGCTGCTAACACCCGCGCGCGCTGCACGCCGGCGCACCGCGGCGTATGATCGTCGGTTCACCCACCCGCCGCACCGGCCCGGCCGACGGCGCCCGCGCGGCGCGTCGGATCTCGCCCCGAAGGTATGCCGATGTCCGTCCCCACTGCTTTCCCGCGCGTCGATGCCGATGCGACCGGCGCCGTCGACGCGGCGCTCACGTCGCGCCGTGCGATCCGCGCGTTCCTGCCGACGCCCGTGCCGCGCGACACGCTCGAGGCGATCCTCGAAGCCGCGAGCCGCGCGCCGTCGGGCACCAACATCCAGCCGTGGCGCGTGTACGTCGCGACGGGCGCCACGCGCGACGCGCTCGCCGCCGCGCTCACCGCGGCCCACGACGATCCCGCGTGCGACGAGAAATACGTCGCCGAGTACGACTACTACCCGCGCGAGTGGGTGTCGCCGTATATCGACCGGCGCCGCAAGGTCGGCTGGGACCTGTACGGCCTGTTGAACATCGGCCGCGACGAGAAGGCGCGCATGCATGCGCAGCACGCGCGCAACTTCCGTTTCTTCGATGCGCCGGTCGCGCTGTTCTTCACACTCGACCGCGTGATGACCCACGGTGCATGGCTCGACTGCGGGATGTTCCTGCAAGGCGTGATGACGGCCGCACGCGCACGCGGGCTCGATACTTGCCCGCAGGCCGCGTTCGTGCCGTTTCACCGGATCATCACCGAACACCTCGGCATTCCCGCCAACGAACAGTTGGTCTGCGGCATGTCGCTCGGCCATGCGGACCCCGACGCGATCGAGAACCGCCTCGTCACCGAGCGCGCGAGCGTCGCGGAGTTCGCGCGTTTTTTCGGTTGAAAACGCATGACGCGGCCCTACCTTTCGAACAGGACCGCATCGTGCGGCGAACCTGTCGCGACGCGTCCTGTCACATCACGACCGAAATCGATCGGGCGTAAGATGTGCGTCCGTTCCCCGCTATCGCGCGTTCCCGGAGACGTTTCATGCTGAAACACGGCCTGGCCGTCCTGCTCGCGAGCATCGTGCTCGCCGCCCATGCGCAGAGCCCCGCGCCGGCCTCCGTCGCGTGGGAGATCCAGGTGGTACGCGACGGTCAGACCATCGACACGTTCCAGCAGCGCACCACCGTGGGTCAGACCCGCACCGACACCCATCGCTATCCGTCCGCCGTGCCGGTCGGCTGCGGCAATGCCGCGCGCGTCGTGCCGACCGAGCGCTCGCGCTCGGTGACGGTCGCGCCGCTCACCGTCGATGCCGGCGCGAACACCGTGTCGCTCGCGCTCGACGTGCAGGAAACGCTCGACGACGAAAACGCGACGCGCAGCGATCCGTGCGTACCCGCTTCGCCGCGGCAAATCGTCGCGAGCCACCCCGGCCTGACGGTCGGCGCCGACGCGTGGACCGACTGGACGCTCGTCGAGCAGCGTCCGCACCTCGTGTACCGCGTGCGCGCGCACGTCGCGAAGGATTGAGCGTCATGTCCGCCGACGCTCTCTCCCTGCCGTTCGCCGAACCGCACGCCGCGCCCGACGAAATCACCGCGGTGAGCTGGAACCTGCACAAGGGCCGCTCGCCGCTCGGCTTCACCGCGTGGAACGCGATGCGCAACTGGATGCAGTCGACGCACGCCGACGTGTATTTCCTGCAGGAAGCGATGGCGCGCCGCATGCCGCGCCCGATGCTCGCCCCCGGCTTCGGCGCGCCGATGGACGACGCGGTCGACGACGTGTGGCACTGCCAGGCCACCGAGATCGCGCAGGCGCTCGACTGGCAGATCGCGCTCGGGCCGAACGTGTTCAAGCCGTCGTGGCGGCACGGCAACGCGATCCTGTCGCCGCATCCGCTCGACCTCGGCGGCCGCTGGGACATCTCCGCGCACCGCTTCGAGCGGCGCGGGCTGCTGGTCGCGCGGGCGACGCTCGCGGGCGCGCGACCGGTCACGCTGCTGTGCGCGCACCTCGCGCTCACGCGCGCCGCGCGGCTGCGCCAGATGCACTGGATCGCGCACTGGATCGTGCGCAACGCGGGCGACGGCCCGCTGATGCTGGCCGGCGACTTCAACGACTGGCGCAACGATTCGGTCGCGCTGTTCGGCGAGATCGGGTTGTCCGAGGTCGCGACGCTGCTCGGCGAATCGGGCCGCACGTTCCCCGCGTTCTCGCCGGCGCTCGCGCTCGACAAGATGTTCGTGCGCGGGCTGACGCCGCTCGAATGGCGCGCGCCGTCCGGCGAGGCCGCGTGGCTGTCGGACCACCTGCCGTACATCGCGCGGCTGCGCCTCGATCCGCAATAACGGCTAAACGGCTGCAAAACGCTCGCAACAACGACCGCGACCGCGAGTCGATCACGCCTCCGGTCGCCCCCGGCCAAAGCGCGGCCGCGCGGCGCGCGCTACATTAACGGCTTGCCCGTTCCTCCCGCGCCCGCCGCCGGGCCGCGCCGCCATGAACTACCTGCCGATCCTGCTGCAAATCGCCGCCGTCTATCTCGTCGCCGCGATCACCCCCGGCCCGAATTTCTTCATGATTTCGCAACTGTCGCTCGCGGGGCGGCGCAGCCTCGGCGCCGCGTCGGCGCTCGGCGTCGGCACCGCGTCGGTCGCCTGGGCCTCGCTCGCGATGCTCGGCCTCGCGGCCGTGCTGCACCAGGTCGAATGGCTGTACGAGGCGATCCGGATCGGCGGTGCCGTGTACCTCGTGTATTTCGGCTTCAAGCTGCTGCGCTCGGGCGTGCGCCGCGACGCGGCACCGGCCGACGCGCCCGACGAACGCG
>NZ_QOBB01000387.1:0-3840 GCF_024704855.1 Burkholderia sp. HAN2018
CGCTCGGGCATCGCGTGGCGCCCGCCGGCACGGTCGACGTCGGTGCGCGCTACGGGCTGCCGCCGTTGCCGACCCGCGACGTGGTGCTCCACTCGAGCCTGACCGATGCGCGAGCCCGGCAGGCGCTGCGCACGCTGGGCGCGGCACTGCGCGCGTCGGTCGGGGCGCGTTGATGCCGCACCAGCCGGTGCAGGCCGTATCGTCCCGGCTCGGCCCATGCCGAACCGAACCACCCGGAGAGAAGACACATGCGTCCGCTGAACGAACTGGTCAACGAGCGTGAATCCGCCCTGCCGTCATTGATCGAGTGGTCGGCGGCAGCGCGTGATCGTTGCGAGATATTGCCGCCATCGGGCCGGAATGGCGAAATCCTGTCCACCCTTCAGGTCACCACGCGATCGCTCCTGGGGACGATCGCCTATTCGACCGGCGGCCTGCTCGTGGACGGCGGCTACCTTCGTCTGCTCGGCTCGGGCCATCCCGCGTTGCCTCGGGACATCGTCGGCTGGAATCAGGGACGATCCTCGGGCTTTCTGTTGGTCGCGGATGACGCCGTCGGCGGATTCTTCGCCTTGAACGGCGGCGCACTCGGGGAGGACATGGGTTCCGTGTACTACTTTGCACCCGACACGCTGGAATGGGAGCCCCTCGGGATCGGGTACGGCGATTTCGTGCGATGGTCGCTCGGCGACACGCTGAGCGACTTCTACGCGAGCATGCGCTGGCCCGGCTGGCAGGCCGACGTCCAGCGCCTGACGACGGATCAATGCTTCAGCTTCCATCCATTCCTGTGGACGAAAGAAGGATCGGTCGAACGCAGCAGCCGTCAGGCGGTCGACGTTGCCGAGCTGTACGCGCTCCAGATCGGCGCCGGCGCCACGACGTCAAGGCAACCGTGATCCGGTGTACCTGCCTTCGAATCCGGAACGTCGAGTCCCGCGGCAGAGCCGGTGCGCTCGCCCGCGCCTGACCATTCGCATCGGCATCGCGTTTTGACGGCTTCGAAAGGCATCGATGCGCGCCACGGTAAAATTCGTGTTTCATCCCGCCCGCTCGTGCCGCCGCCCGATGCCTGCGCGGGTCGATATCAAACGCATCGCCAGGCCGTCATCACCTTGATTTCCCTACACCTTTCATCTCGCGACGCATGAGTTACTCGCTCGCCACCACCTGCATCCGCGAACTCGAGATCCGCAAGAGCCGCTTCATCGGGTTCGCGATCCCCGTCGACGATCGCGACGCCGCGATGCACGCGCTGCAGCGCCTGCGCGACGAGCATCCTGCGGCCACCCACGTATGCTGGGCGTTGCTGGCGGGTGGGCAGTCGGGCATGTCGGATGACGGCGAGCCGTCGGGCACCGCGGGCCGGCCGATTCTCGAAGTGCTGCGCCATCACGATCTCGACGGCGTGCTCGGCGCGGTCGTGCGCTACTACGGCGGCGTGAAGCTCGGCGCGGGCGGGCTGGTGCGGGCCTATACGGATGCGATCGCATCGGCGCTGCTCGACGCCGAGCGCGTCGAACGTGTCCGCTACACGCGGCTCGCGATCGAGATCGGCTACCCCGACGAGGCACGCGTGCGCCGCTGGATCGAACAGGCCGGGTATGCGCTCGTGGACAGCGCGTACGGGATGACGGTGAAGCTCGCGATCAAGCTGCCGGAAAACGCCGAAGCCGCGGCAAGAACCGAGCTGTTCGACCTGACGCAAGGACGCTCGGGCTTTCCGGCGACGTGACGCGCGGGGAACGCGTCCGCGTTCCCCGCGTGGCCGGACGAATCCCGTCGCCGGTCAGTCGGTCATTCAGTAGGTATCGGGGACGATCATGTGGTCCGGCACCGGCCGGCGGATGTAGTCCTCGTGATGCTCGCGCGGCGGCAGGTCGATCGGTGCGTGCGGCACCTCGTGATACGGCACCTGCTGCAGCAGATGGTGAATGCAGTTCAGCCGCGCGCGCTTCTTGTCGACCGCCTGCACGACCCACCACGGTGCTTCCGGAATGTGCGTGCGAAGCAGCATCTCTTCCTTCGCGGCCGTGTAGGCTTCCCAGCGGCGACGGCTCTCGAGATCCATCGGGCTCAGCTTCCATTGCTTGAGCGGATCCTCGATCCGGCTCTGGAACCGCACTTCCTGCTCGTGGTCGGTGATCGAGAACCAGTACTTGACGATCTGGATCCCGCTGCGCACGAGCATCTTCTCGAACTCGGGCACCGAACGGAAAAACTCCTCGTATTCGTCGTCGGTACAGAAGTTCATCACGCGCTCGACACCCGCGCGGTTGTACCAGCTGCGGTCGAACAGCACGATTTCCCCGCCGGCCGGCAGATGCGCGACATAGCGCTGGAAATACCACTGCGTGCGTTCGCGGTTGTTCGGCGCCGGCAGCGCCGCCACGCGGCATACGCGCGGGTTCAGCCGCTGCGTGATGCGCTTGATCGCGCCGCCCTTGCCGGCCGCGTCGCGCCCCTCGAAAATGACGACGAGCCGGTGCCCCGTGCTCACGACCCAGTCCTGCAGCTTCACGAGTTCGCCCTGCAGGCGGAACAGCTCGCGGAAATACTGCTTGCGCGCTTCGCGCCGCTCCTGCGAAAACAGCAGGTCGTCGCTGTCGTCGAAGCGGCGATCGTCGAGCTCCATCTCGAGTTCTTCGTCGTAGGCGTCGACCAGGTCTTCCTCGAAGCGGCGCTGGCGCGCTTCCATCGATTCGAGATCGGTGCGGTTGTCGGTCTCGGTGCGGTTATCGTTGTCGCCCATGGGGCCTCCTTCCATCGTTGACGCAGCCAAACGCCGACATTATCCCAGCGTCGCGCGTCAAATTCATGAAAAAGGGCCGGCGCACCGGTCAGAAGCGGAACGCGAGCAGCACGCTCGCCAGCACGGGGTTCGCGGCGATATCGAACGTGTTCGACGCGAGCTGCCGGTTCGGCTGGTCGATATCCAGCGTAATCTTCGTACGTAACGGGATATAGGTCACCATGCCGGTGATCCAGAACTGGCGCGTGATCTGGTAGCTCGCGCCGACCGTGAACACCGGCTCCCACACGCTCTTCACCTTCGCCGACACGTTGGTCTTGCCCGACAGCAGCAGGTCGCCGCCGGCATCCCAGATCCGCTGGAACAGCGACGGGTCGAGCAGCAGCGACTGCAGGCTGCCGATGTCCGCGCCCGCCGCGAGCAGCCCGCCGAGCGACGCGAGCTTGCGCTGGAACACGGGATTCAGGTTCGTGTTCGTGAAGCGCGTATAGCTGACGCCGATGCCCGCGAACGGGCGGAAACGGTCGTCGCGCTCGCCGAGGTAATACTTGAATACGACGGACCCGAGCCACGCGCGCGTGGTCGCGAGCGGGTTGCTTTGCGTGTTCGCGAGATCGATCAGCGGAAAGCGCCCCTGGACGCCTGAAAAGATCCGGTCGAGCGGCAGCGCGATGCTGCCGTGCCCGCGCAGCGTCAGCACCGGCGGAATGCCCGCGCCGAGTTCGGCCGCCCAGTTCTCCGAGAAAAAATGCGTCAGCGTGAACGCCAGCGTGTTCGTGTTGCCGAGCGACAGCTGCGACCCCTGGTTCTCGAAGCTGTTCAGCCCGAGTGCGTCCGTGTGCGTCGTCACGGGCGTCGATCGGCCGGTCGTGCCGACGAAGTGCCAGCCGAGGCCGACCATGTTGCGGTCGTCGCCCATCAGCTGCGTCAGCAACGGCGGCGCCTGGGCGGCCGGCAGATCGGGCAGCCGCGACGGATCGACCGGATGCAGTTCGTACGGCATCCGGTCGGCGTGGACGACGCCGGGCGCCGGCATGTCGCCCGCCGCCGCGTCGCGCGGCGCGGCCGGATCGCAGCCGCCAACGACG
>NZ_QOBB01000388.1:0-3836 GCF_024704855.1 Burkholderia sp. HAN2018
ACCGCCGCGCCCGATGCGCCTGCCGGCGCCGTCGCGCCGCCCACCGCTGCCGCACCCGCCGTACCGGCTGCCGCCGGTGCCGCGCCGTCTTCCGGCAAGTCGTACTTCGGCAGCGCGTCGTTGCTCGACGTCGCGGCCGCCTCGCCGCGCGCGTTGCTGATCAGCATCTGGCGACGCTGCAGGTACGCGTTACGCACGAACGAATACTTGTCGAGCGCCGCGGCATCCAGCACGTCGCCCGCGCCGAGCAGGTTCGCGCGCGTGTTGACGAGGTTCACGCCGAACAGGCCCCAGCTCAGGCCATCCGGCTTCACGTAGGTGAGCGGGTTGCCGACGTAGTCGACACCCAGGCCGGCCGTGTCGCGCAGCGTGCTCGGGCCGAGCAGCGGCAGCACCAGATACGGGCCCGACGGCATGCCGTAGCGGCCCATCGTGATCCCGAAGTCGGCCGTGTGCTTCGGCAGCTTCGCGATCGTCGCGACGTCGAACAGGCCGCCGACGCCGAACACCGTATTGATCACGACGCGCATGATGTCGCCGACGCCGTCCGCGATCCGCAGCTGCACGATGTTGTTCGCCGCGATGTAGACGTCGCCGATGTTCGAGAAGAAGTTCGTCACGCTGTCGCGCACCGGCTGCGGCACCACGTACTGGTAGCCCTTCGCGACCGGCTTCAGCGCATACGTATCGACCGTGTCGTTGAACTTGTACATCGTCCGGTTGAAGCCTTCGAGCGGATCGCCCTTGGTCGGCGTCTGCACGGTCGCGCAGCCGCTCAACGCGGCGACTGCCGCTACCGCCAGCGCGGCGTGCCTGATGCGGATCGTCTGCATGGTCATTACCCTCTTCTATTCTCTCGTGTGGTTATTGGGCCGCGGAACCGGACACCGCCGACGCCGGCACCGCCACCGGTGCAGGCGCGGCCGGCGCGCCGGCTGCCGGCTTCGCACCGCCCGCATCGGCGGCCTTGCTGTACAGGAACTGGCCGATCAGGTTCTCGAGCACGATCGCCGATTGCGTCATCGTGATCGTATCGCCCGACTTCAGCATTTCGGTGTCGCCGCCCGGATCGAGGCCGATATATTGCTCGCCGAGCAGGCCCGACGTCAGGATCTTCGCCGACGAATCCTTCGGGAACTGATACTGGCCGTCGACATCGATCGTGACAAGCGCCTGGTACGTGTTCGTGTCGAAACCGATCGCCTTCACGCGGCCGACCACGACGCCCGCGCTCTTCACGGCCGCGCGCGGCTTCAGCCCGCCGATATTGTCGAATTTCATCTTCACCGAGTAGGTCGGCTGAAACGAAAACGAGCTCATGTTGCCGACCTTCAGCGCCAGGAACAGCACCGCAAGGAAGCCCACCACCACGAACAGGCCGACCCAGAAGTCGAGAGCAGTCTTTTTCATCGTCATCCCAAAATTTGGCTTGGCTGAGGCTTAGCTGAACATCAGCGCGGTCAGCAGGAAATCGAGGCCGAGTACGGCGAGCGACGCGAACACGACCGTCTTGGTCGTCGCGCGCGACACGCCCTCGGGCGTGGGCTTCGCTTCATACCCTTGAAACAGTGCAATGAAGGTCACGGCGAACCCGAACACGATGCTCTTGATCACGCCGTTGCCGACGTCGGCCCAGACCTGGACCCCGCCCTGCATCTGCGACCAGAACGCACCCGGATCGACGCCGATCAGCACGACACCGACGAAGTAACCGCCGAGCACGCCGACCGCGTTGAAGATCGCGGCCAGGAGCGGCATCGCGATGATGCCCGCCCACAGGCGCGGCGCGATCACGTTCTTGATCGGGTCCACCGCCATCATCTCGAGCGCGGTGAGCTGCTCGCCGGCTTTCATCAGACCGATCTCGGCCGTGAGCGACGTGCCCGCGCGGCCCGCGAACAGCAGCGCGGTGACGACCGGCCCGAGCTCGCGCACGAGCGACAGCGCGACCAGCAGGCCGAGCGCCTGCTCGGAACCGTAGCGGTTCAGCGTGTAGTACCCCTGCAGGCCGAGCACGAAGCCGACGAACAGCCCCGACACGGCGATGATCACGAACGAATAGTTGCCGAGGAAATGGATCTGCTTCGTGACCAGCCGAGGCCGGCGCAGCAGCGGGAAGAATTCCAGCACGAGGCGCACGAACAGCCGCGTGCCGTAGCCCGCGCGCTCGAGGCCGCCGATGACGTAACGTCCGATCGCGCTGATCATGCGCGCCCTCCGCCGAGCCCGAAATCCGCCGCCAGCGGCGGGCTCGTGTAATGAAATTTGAACGGGCCGTCCGGCGCGCCGTCGATGAACTGCCGCACGCTCGGATCGGTCGACGCGCGCAGCTCGTCGGGCGTCCCCTGCGCGAGCACGCCGCCGTTGGCCAGGAAATACACGTAGTCGGCGATCGCGAACGATTCGGGCACGTCGTGCGTGACGAGGATCGACGTGGCGCCCAGCGCCTCGTTCAGCGTACGGATCAGGTTCGCGGTGATGCCGAGCGAAATCGGATCGAGGCCGGCGAACGGCTCGTCGTACATGATGAGCTGCGGATCGAGCGCGATCGCGCGTGCCAGCGCGATGCGGCGCGCCATCCCGCCCGACACCTCGGACGGCATCAGGTCGCGCGCGCCGCGCAGCCCGACCGCGTTGAGCTTCATCAGCACGAGGTCGCGGATCAGGTCTTCGGGCAGGTCGGTATGCTCGCGCAGCGCGAACGCGACGTTCTCGAACACCGACATGTCGGTGAACAACGCGCCGAACTGGAACAGCATGCCCATCTTGCGGCGCAGCGCATACAGGCCGTCGCGCGTTTGCGCGCCGACATCGGCGCCGTCGAACAGCACCTGGCCTCGGCGCGCGCGCACGAGGCCGCCGATCAGGCGCAGCACGGTCGTCTTGCCGCAACCCGACCCGCCCATGACCGCGACGACCTGCCCACGCCCGAAGCGCAGGTTCAGGTTGGACAGGACGAGGCGGTCGCCGTAGCCAAAGTCGACGTCGCGAAGTTCCAGCAGGGTCTCGGTAGGAGTGGGGCTCACGGAGCTGACAGTCCTTTTACGCAGAACGCCGAATTATAGGGCCTGCATTGGAATGATGTCGTGACGCCGTTCCGGGCCCTGCGGTCAATGATTGTCAAATTGTCCGGGAAAACATTGCTGCAACGCAACAACGGCAGCCCGATAGTCGGCCGCGCCCGTCACCGCACTGACCACCGCGACACTGCCGACACCCGTCGCCAGCACGGCCGGCAGCGCGTCGAGCCCCACCCCGCCGATCGCGACGAGCGGCACCCGCGCGCCCGCGAAGCGCGCATAGCGGGCAATCCGCGCCAGGCCCTGCGGCGGCGCGGCGACGGCCTTGGTCGCGGTCGCATACACGGGGCCGAGCGCGAGGTAGCTCGGGCGCTCGTGCAATGCCCGCAACATTTCGTAATAACCGTGGCTCGAAAGTCCGAGCCGCAGGCCCGCGCGCGCGATCGCGGCCAGATCGGCCGTTTCGAGGTCTTCCTGGCCCAGATGAACGCCGTACGCCCCCTCTTCCACGGCGATCTGCCAGTGATCGTTGATGAACACGCGCGCATCGGGATGGCGGCGCCCGGCCGCGACCGCGCGTGCGATTTCCCGCCGCAACGTGTCCGGCGTCGCGCCTTTCACGCGCAGTTGCACGGTCCGCACACCGCAATCGAGCACGCGCTCGACCCATTCGGCGTCCGGCACGACCGGATAGAGGCCGAGCTGCGCGGGGCACGGCGCGAACGCGGGTTCCGGCGCGGCCGGCAGCCCGGCGACACGCGGGAACCGCGCGGCGTCGACCGGCCACGCATCGGCGGTGCGCGTTTCGTCGCCGTC
>NZ_QOBB01000389.1:0-3821 GCF_024704855.1 Burkholderia sp. HAN2018
CCCGCGGCCTGCGCGGACAGCACGCCCAGCACCGCCGTGCGCAGATGACCGATCGCGTTGCGCACCGGCGGCGCGCCGGTGGCCGCATATTCGGCCGCCGTGTCGAGTTCGAGCGCATCCGCGAACAGCCGGTGCACGGCCGCGACGTTCGGCTCGCGGCGCAGCGCACCCGCCCCGACCGCCGCCGCGCGGTCGAGATAGCGCCTGAGCCGCGTACGGACATCGTCCAGCGGCGTGCCCGGCGCGAAGACCGTATCGAACAGCGCGCCGCACAGGATGCCGACCACCACGTAGAGGAACCGCGCGACCGCGATGTCGAACGCGTGCAACGGCGCGGATACCGCATCCATCGCGACGATCGCGGCCGTGTAGCCGGCGAGCACCGCCGCATAGGCGCGGAAATTCCGCTGGAACGTCGCGACGCCCGCGCACAGGCCGATCCAGGCGGCGAGCGCCGGCAGGAACAGTTCGGGGGTCTGCGCGAATGCACCGGTCAGCACGAGCGCGACGACCGCGCCGATCGCGGTGCCGAGAATCCGGTACTGGCTCTTCGACAAGCCCATCCCGCGGCTGCCCTGCGCGACGATCCACACCGTCGATGCGGCCCATTTCGGGTCGTCGAGATTCATCCGGAAGGCAATGTAGAGCGCGAGCAGCGACGCGGCCGTGTTGCGCAACGCGAAGGCGAGCGCACCGGGCGGCAGCGTGGGCCGTGCGTCGCGCAGCACGGTGAGGAAGGCCGCGCGCGGCGGCAGATCGGGCAAGGCGAATTTCATGCGGCGAGCATACGGGGGCGCGCCGCCGCCACTAAGAGGCGCGGACAGGATGCGTTATTGCACCGGGCAGGATAATCGCCGCCGCACGGAGCGATCCGGCCGGCGAAGGTAAGATGCGCGCAGGTCGAACACGGAAGCACCCCGTATGAACTTCGAAAGCATCCGCATATTCCTGCGCGTGGTCGAGCGCGGCAACTTCACCGCCGCCGCCACGCAACTCGACATGCCGCTCAGCCGCGTGAGCCGCAAGGTCAAGCAGCTCGAGGACGATCTCGGCGTCCAGCTGCTGTACCGGACCACGCGCCGCGTGTCCGTCACCGAGGCCGGACGCGACTACTACGAGCGCTGCCTGCGCGCCGAGGACATCCTGCTCGACGCGGACCGCCAGGCCCGCGCGCTGCGCATGGCGCCGGAGGGCACGCTGCGCGTGCTGGTGCCCTACTCGATCGGCCTGTTCGAACTGGAGCCGGCGCTCGCCGAGTTTCGCCGGCGCTACCCGCTCGTCCAGCTCGTGCTGATCTACGACAACAACCCGCTCGATCTCGTCGAGCACGGCTTCGACGTCGCGCTGCGCGCGGGCGTGCTGACCGACTCCAGCTACATCGCACGCTCGCTCGGCTGGTCACAGGCGAAGCTCGCCGCGAGCCCCGCCTATCTCGACCGCGTCGGCCGGCCCGCCACGCCGCAGGACCTCGCGCGGCACGACCTGCTGCTCGTCGGCCGCGACGCGCCCGGCCTGACGCTGCGGCTCACCAATGCGGCCGGCGAAGTCGCCGACGTGCCGGTGCGGCCGGTGCTGATCACCAACGAATCGGTGACGGTGCTGCGCCAGGCCGCGAGCGGCGGCGGCATCGCGCTGGCCTCGACGCACTACACGGCCCGCCGGCTCGAACGGAACGAACTCGAAATCGTGCTGCCCGACTGGCACCGGGCCGACGACGTCGAGCTGCACGTGCTGTACCCGCGGCGCGCGACGCTCGACAGCAAGGTGCGCGCGTTCGTCGATTTCCTTGCGGAACTGTTCACCGCATGGCGAACCGCACCGTAACCGGCTCGGTTCGGCACGGTTCGCACACCGATTATTGCGCGGCGCGAAATCGATTAATGAGCCGGCCCGTGTTGATGGCGGCTCGCCGCATCGTTAGCCTGTCGCGATGCACAACGACTCCACCGGCGATGCCAGCCGCCTGACCGCTGCCCGCAGACGCGTCACGCGCGTCCCGCCTTCCTGACCGGCAGCATCCCGCCTTCCGAAGCCCGCCACGGCTTCGTGCATCCGATCGAGCCGCACATCGCACGCGTCGGCCCCGGCTACCGGGCCGCATCGCGCGCCGTGCGCCCTTCCGTTCAGCAGCCGCGCCGCGCCTGCGTCGCCTTCGCGCGCGTGCGTGCGCGGTGGCGCGTGCCCGCCGCGACGGGCCGCAGCCGTCAAGCACCTTACGCTTCTTACGCAGGAAACCCATGTCCACTCCGTCATCTCCAGCCCCGCTGTCGGGCGGCAAGCTCGCGATCGGCACGATCGCGGTGTCGCTCGCGATGTTCATGAACGTGCTCGACTCGTCGATCGCGAACGTCGCCATTCCGACCATCTCGGGCGACCTCGGCGTGTCGGTCGACGAAGGCACGTGGGTCATCACGATCTTTGCGGCCGCGAACGCGGTGTCGATTCCGTTGACGGGCTGGCTCACGCAGCGCTTCGGCCAGGTACGCCTGTTCGTCACGTCGATCCTGCTGTTCGTGTTCGCGTCATGGCTGTGCGGGATCGCGCCGAACCTGCCGACGCTGCTCGCCGCGCGAATCCTGCAGGGCGCGGTCGCCGGGCCGCTCGCGCCGCTGTCGCAGGCGCTGCTGCTCGGCGCGTGGCCGCGGCAGAAATCGTCGAGCGCGCTGGCGCTGTGGTCGATGACGGCGCTCGTCGGCCCGATCGCGGGGCCGTCGCTCGGCGGCTGGATCACGTACGACTACAACTGGTCGTGGATCTTCTACATCAACATCCCGGTGGGCTTCTTCGCGGCCGCCGTCACGTGGATCGTGTTCCGGGATCGCGAATCGGCCACGCGCCGCCTGCCGATCGATACGGTCGGCCTGCTGCTGCTCGTGCTGTGGGTCGCGTCGCTGCAGATCATGCTCGACAAGGGCAAGGATCTCGACTGGTTCAACTCGCCCGTCGTCGTCGCGCTCGGCATCGTCGCGCTGATCGGCTTCGCGTTCTTCCTCGTGTGGGAGCTGCACGAGGCCAACCCGATCGTCGACCTGCGGCTCTTCACGCAGCGCAATTTCGCGGGCGGCACGATCGCGATCTCGGTCGCGTACGGGATGTTCTTCGGCACGCTCGTGCTGCTGCCGCAGTGGATGCAGGGCTATCTCGGCTACCGCGCGGTCGATTCGGGGCTCGCCACCGCGCCGCTCGGGGTGTTCGCGATCCTGCTCACGCCGGTCATGGGGCGCCTGCTGCCGCGCACCGATCCGCGCTACATCGCGACGCTCGCGTTCGTCGGCTTCGCGGTCGTGTTCATGATGCGCACGACCTTCTACACCGACGTGTCGCGCTGGGACCTCGTGCTGCCGACGCTGCTGCAAGGCATCCCGATGGCGATGTTCTTCGTGCCGCTGACGTCGATCATCCTGTCCGGGCTGCCGCCGGAAAAGATTCCGGCCGCCGCCGGCCTGTCGAATTTCGGCCGCACGTTCTGCGGCGCCGTCGGCACGTCGCTGATCAGCAACGCCTGGAACGACCGCACGATCCTGCATCACGCGCGGCTCACCGAACAGGCGAGCATCGACAACCCGACCTTCGCGCAACACGTCGACACGACGCGCTCGCTGCTGCACCTGAGCCCCGATTCGGCGCTCGCGCTCTTCAACTCATCGGTCGATTCGCAAGCGGCCGTGATGGGGCTGAACGACATCTTCTATGTATCGGCGATCATCTTCGTCGCGATCATTCCGCTGATCTGGATCACGAAACCGTCGCGCTCGGGCGGCGGCGATGCCGACGCGGCGGCGGCCGGCGCGCATTGATCCGCGTGCGCGGCGGCCGGGCCC
>NZ_QOBB01000390.1:0-3737 GCF_024704855.1 Burkholderia sp. HAN2018
CGGCGGTTGCCCGCGCGCGTCAGGCGAGACAGGCGTCGAGGCCGTCGGTGATCAGGTCCTGCGGCAGATCGACGCCGATGAACACCATCTTGTTCGTCTTCTTCTCGATGGGCAGCCACTTCGCGGCGAGGTCGCTGCCCATCATCTGATGCACGCCCTGGAACACGACCTTGCGGTCGACGCCCTTCATGTACAGCACGCCCTTGTAGCGCAGCATCCGCTCGCCGTAGATCTGCAGGATGCCGCCGAGGAAGTCTTCCAGCTTGTTCGGGTCGAACGGGCGGTCGTTGCGGTACACGAACGACTTGATCTTGTCGTCGTGGTGCGCGTGGTGGTGATGGTGGTGGCCGTGGTCGTGATCGTGCGCGCATTGACCGTGATCGTGGTCGCAATTGGCGTGATCGTGATCATGGTCGTGATCGTGGTGATGATGCGCGTGATCGTCCTCGGCGAGGAAGTCGGGGTCGATCTCGAGCTTCGCGTTCAGGTTGAAGCCGCGCAGGTCGAAGATTTCCTTGATGTCGGCTTCGCCAAAGTTCACGACCTTGATCGCGGCCTTCGGGTTCATGTGCATCAGGCGGTGCTTCAGGCCGGCCACGGTCTGGTCGTCGACCAGGTCCGACTTCGTGATGAACAGCCGGTCGGCGAAGCCGACCTGGCGCTGCACGACTTCGTGCTCGTCGAGCTGCGCGTTCGCGTGCTTCGCGTCGACCAGCGTGATGACCGCGTCGAGCAGGAAGTCGTCGGCGATTTCGCTGTCGATGAAGAAGGTTTGCGCGACGGGGCCCGGGTTCGCAAGGCCGGTGGTTTCGATCACGATGCGGTCGAAGTCGAGCTTGCCTTCGCGCTTCTTCGCGGCCAGGTCGCCGAGCGCGCGGGCGAGGTCGCCGCGGATCGTGCAGCAGATGCAGCCGTTGCTCATCTGGATGATCTGCTCGTTCGAATCCTGCACGAGGATTTCGTTGTCGATGTTCTCTTCGCCGAACTCGTTCTCGATCACGGCGATCTTCATGCCGTGCTGTTCGTTCAGGATGCGCTTGAGCAGCGTCGTCTTGCCGCTGCCGAGGAAGCCGGTGAGGATGGTGACGGGAGTGGCCATGTCAATCGCCTGTGGTTCGTGAATCGGAGTCAAAACCAGGATGTGCGTTGCGCCCGCTCGCGCTGCCAGCCGGGGCGCACAACCATCCATTGAAACATACCTGTCAAGCCCCCGCCCGTCGTCCGAACGACAGGCGGGAACGCGAATCCGCCGGGCGCGAGGCCGCGGCCGGCGGAAGGTTACGCGCGTAGATCGGGGCGATCAGACGATTTGCAACAGCAGGCCCTTCAGATATTCGCCTTCCGGGAATGCCGCGAGCAGCGGGTGATCGACGCCCGCGCCGAGCCGCTTCAGGATGCGCGCGTCGACCTTCGCGTCGGCCGCCGCGCCCGCGACGATCTTCTGGAACAGGTCCATGTCGATCGCGCCCGAGCACGAGTACGTGAACAGCAGGCCGCCCGGACGCAGCAGCTTGAAGCCGCTCAGGTTGATGTCCTTGTACGCGCGGGCCGCGCGATCGACGCTGTCGCGGGTCGGCGCGAACTTCGGCGGATCGAGCACGATCAGGTCGAAACGCTCGCCTTCGTCGACGAGGCGGCGCAGCGTCTTGAACGCGTCGGCGTCGAGCCAGGTCGCGCGTTCGGCGTCGAAGCCGTTGGCGACGACGTTCTGCTGCGCGAGCGCGAGCGCATCGCCCGACGAGTCGATCGACACGACACGCTTCGCGCCGCCCTTGAGCGCCGCGAGCGAGAAGCCGCCGGTGTAGCAGAAGCAGTTCAGCACGTCGCGATCGGCCGCGTACTGCGCAACCAGCGCGCGGTTGTTGCGCTGGTCGACGTAGAAGCCCGTCTTGTGGCCGTTCGGCACGTCGACGTGATAGCGCACGCCGTTTTCGTTCAAGATCAGCGTCGCGGGTGGCGCATCGCCGGCCAGCACGCCGGTCGTCTGCTCGAGCCCTTCCTTGTCGCGGATCGACACGTCCGAGCGCTCGTACACGTTCGGGCAGCCGGTCGCGCCGACGAGCGCCTTCACGATCGCGTCCTTCCATGCTTCGACGCCCGCGGCCATGAACTGGCAGACGAGCTGGCCGCGCGGCGCCGCGCCGGCTTCGGCAGTGTCCGCGACGTAATAGTCGACGATCAGCCCCGGCAGCCCGTCGGCTTCGCCGAACACGAGCCGCACCGCGCCCGTGCCCGACACCATCGTCGTGCGGTGCGCAACGGCGCGCTGCACGCGGCGCTTGAAGAACGCGTGGTCGATCGGCTCGTTCTCGTCGAAGCTCCACACGCGCACGCGGATCTGCGACTGCGGGCTGTACGCGCCGCGCGCGAGGAAGCGGCCGTCGTGCGCGCGCACGATCACGGTCGCGCCGGGCGCGGGTTTGCCGTCGACGCGGTCGATCGCATTGGCGTAGATCCACGGATGGCGGCGCAGCAGCGATTTGTCCTTGGATGGCTTGAGGGTGACGGTTTGCATGATGAGATCGAAATGGGCCGTGCGCGAAGCCGACCGTGGCCGGTCGCCGCGCGCGGCGGATAACACGGGACGCGCGTCAGTCGCGCTTCTTCGCGCGCGGATGCGCGCTGTCGTAAATCTTCGCGAGATGCTGGAAGTCGAGCGACGTATAGACCTGCGTCGCGGACACGCTCGCGTGGCCGAGCAGTTCCTGCACCGCGCGCAGGTCGCCGCTCGACTGCAGCACGTGCGTCGCGAACGAGTGGCGCAGCACGTGCGGATGGACGTTGGCGGGGATGCCCGCGGCGAGCGCCGCGCGCTTCACGCGCTCGCGCACGACGCCCGGCGACATCCGGTTGCCGCGCACGGACACGAACAGCGGATGCGGATCGTGCTTCACGAATTCGCCGCGCACCGCGAGCCATGCGTTCAGCGCATCGATTGCCTTGCGGCCGACCGGCACCTTGCGCTCCTTGTTGCCCTTGCCGCGCACGGTGACTTCGGCTTCGGCGAGATCGAGCCAGCCGGCCGAGCGGTAGCCGTCGGCCTGCGTGTACATGACGTCGAGCCCGATCAGCTCCGCGAGGCGCAGCCCCGACGAGTAGAACAGCTCGAGGATCGCGTGATCGCGGATGCTTTCGGTCGTGCCGGCGAGCGGTGCGTCCATCAGGGCCGATGCGTCGTCGACCGA
Organism: Burkholderia sp. HAN2018; assembly: GCF_024704855.1. Classification (NCBI taxonomy): domain Bacteria; kingdom Pseudomonadati; phylum Pseudomonadota; class Betaproteobacteria; order Burkholderiales; family Burkholderiaceae; genus Burkholderia; species Burkholderia sp. HAN2018. The sequence goes on from NZ_QOBB01000390.1 coordinate 3,186, forward strand.
CAGCGCCTTCGGCAAGGTCTTCGGGCGTTTCGGCGCGCGCACCGCGGCGACCGGGTTCGCGGGCATGTCGATGCGCTGCGCGAGCCAGCGGTAGAACGCGCGCCACGCGGACAGCCGGTGCGCGATCGACCGTGCGGACAGCCCGCCCGCATGCGCGCGCGCGACCGCGCCGCGCATGTCGGCGGCCGTCAGCACTTCGAGCGGCCGGCCGGCCGCAAGCTTCTTCAGTTCGTCGAGTTCGTGCGTGTAGGCGCGCAGCGTGTGCTCCGACAGCTGCCTGACGTGCTTCAGGTTCGACAGGTAGGCGGCGACCGGATCGTCTGTCATCGCGTGCGGCAGGCTCAGTGCGGCAGCAGGCGCGTGAGCGCGGCGCTCGCGAGCGTTGCGATCTGCGCGAGGAAGTCGGTGGCCATCCCATCGTGGAAGCGGCGCGGGTCGGGCGAACCCAGTACGAGCAGGCCGAACGCGGGCGCATCGGTGCCGGCGAGCGGCGCGCGCAGCGCGAGCAGTGCGACCGATGCGGCGGAGCCGTCGCCGGCCGGCGGCGCGGCG
>NZ_QOBB01000391.1:0-3675 GCF_024704855.1 Burkholderia sp. HAN2018
CCGGGGCGCGGCTGCGTCGCGGTCGGGCCGGCCGCGCCCGCCGCGGCCGGATGCATGCCGCCCGGATTCGGCGGCACGAATCCGCCTGCGCCGGGGGAGATCGAATCGGAGGAGGAATTCATCGCGTCGCCCCGCCCTCACCCGCGTATCGCCCAGAACTCCATCGAGAGTCCAGGGAATTCGCCGGCGAAATGAAAAGCGAGACCGCCGGAGCGCGCCAGCTGCTTCCACAGGTCGCTGCCCTTGTCGATCTCGAAGTACGTATGGCCCGCGTGATACGGGATCTGCCGCGGCGCGACCGGTAATTGGCGCATCGTGATGCCCGGCAGTTGCAGTTGCACGAGATCGCGGATCCGCTCGACCGGCCCGAGCTTGGCCTGCGCGGGAAAACGCGCGCGCAGGCTGTCGGCCGGTACGTCCGCGCGCACCGCGAGCACGAAGCCGGCCGTGTCGCGCAGCACCGGGTCGGCCAGCGTCGCGACGCGGATGCCGTTGCCCGCATCGCGCAGCTCGATCTGGATCGCGTTTTGCTCGAGCACCGTCGACAGCGACCGCCGCAGTTCGGTCATCAGCTCCGCGAAGCTCGTGCGCAGGTCGTCGTGCACGTAGACGGCGAGCGACTGCGGGCGCCGGCCGGCCGCCGTGAACGTGCTCAGGTCGCACGCGAGCTTCAGCCAGTCGCAGAACAGCGCCTCCGGATGCGTCGACACGTGCTGCTGCGCATGCCAGGTCAGCGCGAGATAGCGGTTCACGAGCTGCAGCAGCAGGAAGTCCGCGACTTCCGACACGCCGCCGCGCCCGGGCTCCGACAGCCGTTCCGCGAGCGCTTCGCTGCGTTGCGTGAGCAGCCCGTGCAGCTCGCGCGCGTAGGCCAGCAGCACGGCGTCGTGCTGCGCGACGAGGCGCGGCGGGATGTAGCCGTCGTCGACGAGCAGCCGTGCATCGGTGCGCCGCTCGACGATCCGGGCGACGCCGAGTGCGTGCCAGTCGCCGGTCAGCTCGGCTTCGAGCATCAGCCGCACGTTCAGGCGCCCCGTCTGCAGCAGTGCGGGACCGAGCGCGACCGCGTTCGCGTCGGCCACTTCGTATTCGCGCACGACGTAGCGCGCGACATCGGCGCTGCCGCTCGTACCGTTCGAGCCGTTCGCGGCATGGCCTCCGCCTGCACCGAACGACACCTCCTCGCCGCCGCCGCGCCACAGCGGCAGCGCGAGCACGACGAGCTGATCCTTCGCGTCGGCCGGCACGTCGAGCGGTTCGGGAAGATCGTCCGGATGGGACAGGTCGAACGGCGTGCCGTCGCGCATCACGCCCGACGCGGTGCGCAGCGCGACCTTGCCGAGCGCCAGTTGCTCGCGGTCGAGCTCCAGCGTGTCGAAACCCCAGAAGAAGCCTTGCAGCGGGAGGCAGCGCAGCGCGACGTAGCGTTCCCAGTGCCGTTCGAGCTGCTGGAAATGCTGCGGCCGCAGGAACATCCCCTCGGTCCACACCACCCGCTGGCGGAGCGCCGCGACCGGTGTCGCGGACATCGTCGGTTCGGTCATGGGCGCCCCTTCGCATCGTTCAGCGCGAGGCCGCCGTTGCGCACCGCGATCGACAGCTTCAGCTCGCCCGGCGACGTCTGCCAGAACTTGTAGAGATTGAGCTGCTTCGCGCGCGGCAGCGGCACCGTCAGCCGCCAGCGGTTCTTTTCGAGCATCCGGTATTCGGCGACCACGCCGATCGCGCCGGCCTCGACGTTGCCGCGATAGTGCAGCGTGCGCGACTCGCCCGGCCGCAGGATCACGCGATCGGTGCCGAGCAGGTCCGTGCCGAGCACGTTCTCCGGCTTGTCCTGCAGCGAGAAGAAATCCGCGCTGTCGAACGACGATGCCGCGCGGAGCTGGAACACCTTCAGCACGATCGGCGCAGGCTTGCGGTTCGGGTCAGGGTTGACGTCGGGTGCAACATCGACCGTGATCGCATACGGCACCGCCGCGGCGTGCTCTGTCGCGCCGCATCCCGGCAACAGCATCACGCATCCCCATACGATGAAACTGCTCGACCGCCATTGCATATTCCACCCTCGCCACCCAATAGCCGTTCGCCGGTTTTCGACCGCGAAACCGGTTGATCCGATTGAAAAAGGGACAATTAATTGATCGGTAATTGTGTAATCCGTATATCCATCCACCTCAATCCGTATCGGCAAATTGTTCTTGTAAAAAGCCGGGTCATATCATTCATGGATTTTGAAAGTCGATTTGGCGAGATGGTGGTCAATTGAGAATTGGGGTTGATGAATTAATGGCAAAAATCAATCCGACCGGTTCGCCGTCGCGGCCCGGTTCTGTGGCGTGGACACCTGTCGGATGGGCTCGGGCGCAAGCCGGCCGGCCACCGGGCAACGAACGCTCGCGGCGCTGACGGTGTGCCAGGCTATTCGTTTCGCACGAACGGACGGCCCGTTTTTTCGTGCATTGACGTGCGCTGACCAAACAACTGACGAATCCGAAAAACACAGCGAACTATAGGCCGTTTTTCCGGATTCACAAGCACTGAAATTCGTAGTCGATTCTGCATTCAGGTGGAAATGGATTGGCTAAATGAAACAAAACGTAACAGGCGATTCGGTGCCGATGATTGGCACTAGAATCCAACAGCGCTTGTGTGCCACCTTCCAATTACGCCAATTCTTGATTTCAATAATGAAAGGTCGTTCATCGCTCGTTCTTTTCCTCGGCGCATTGTTGCTGGGGGCCGGCGGGTGCAGTACGTCCCCGACCCAGTCGGCTGCACGCGCGACGGTCGATAGCGCGCGCGCCGCGTACGACAGCGGCGACTACGGGCGCACGATCGCGCTGCTGAGCCACGCGAAGGAAATCGACGGCGCCGACACCGACACGCAGGTTGCCGCGCACAAGCTCCTCGCGTTCAGCTATTGCGTGACGAACCGCATCACGACGTGCCGCGCCGAGTTCTCGAAAATTCTCGACCTCAACCCGCGCTTCGACTTGTCCCCTGCGGAGAAGGGACATCCGATCTGGGGGCCTGCGTTCGAATTCGCGCGCCGCAGGCATGCGTCGTCGTCCTGAACGAACCGGCCTGCGCGCGAGCACTTCACCGAGCGACGTATGACATGCAACTGATCGTGATCGAACATGCCGGCGAGCCGGTCGAAAACGACTCCTACGACGCCGTCGTGTTTCATCCGCCGGGCGGCACCATCGGCCGGGCCAGCGACAACCATCTCGTGTTGCGCGACGACACGCGGCAGATTTCGCGGCTGCAGGCGCTGCTGCAGGTGGGCGACGACGCCTGCCTGCTGAAGAACCTGAGCAGCGTCTCGACGATCGAGGTGAACCGCGAGCCGGTCGGCTATGCGCAGGAGCGCGCGCTCAACACCGGCGACATCATCCGCATCGGGCCGTACGTGCTGCGCGCCGAACGTGACGACGGCGGCGACGGCGTCGATGGCGTCGATGGCGGCCATGCACCGGTCATCGACATGGAGACCGATACAGGCATGCGTGTCGATATGCAAGCGCAAGCGCAGGCCCGGGCGGCAGCGGCGCCCGCGCAACCGTCGTCATCGCGTGTCGATACGAAAGGCGCCGGCAACCGGCTGTGGGGGCTCCTCCAGGATCGTCTCGCGCCGCGCGGCAAGGCGGCGGACGCCGCTACGCGGCCAGGCGG
>NZ_QOBB01000392.1:0-3678 GCF_024704855.1 Burkholderia sp. HAN2018
CGGGAACAGCCGGCTCGCGGCGATCGCGATCATGCAGCCGACCACGGTGTCGATCGCGCGCTCGCCGATGATCCGCATGCTGCCCGGCGCGAGCAGGTGGAACATCAGGAGCACGTACGACGACGTGAACACGACGCTCGCCGCGTAGTTGAACAGCAGCAGGCTGTAGCTCATCACCATCGACCCGAACATGATCGCGATCAGCAGGTGCGGCTCCTTCACCGTGTAGATCAGCGCGATGCTCGCCGCGCAGCCGATCAGCGTGCCGATGATCCGCTGCGCGTTGCGCTGCTTGGTGAGCGAGTAGCCGGGTTTCAGGATGATGATGGTCGTCATCACGATCCAGTACGCGTTCGTGAGCGGCAGCAGCCGGCCGAGCCAGAACCCGACCGCCACCGCGATCGTCACGCGCAGCGCGTGGCGGAAGCTCGGGGAACGCATGTTCAGGTTCGAGAAGATCAGGAGCGGCGACATCCGGCGGCGCTGCAGGAAGCGCGTGAGCGCCTTGTCGATCTTCAGTTCGGTTTGCTGCGGATCGGCGTGGCCCGACAGGTTGCGGCGCATCCGGTCGATCAGGCGCGTCGCGCTCCAGATGCGCCGGAACGTGGCGAGCACGGCCGCATACGCCTCCGCGTTGGTGGCCGGGAAGTTCTTCTTGCGCATCAGCTCGATCTCGTATTCGATCGCGCGCAGCTCGGCCTTCACGCTGATCCGCGAATGCGGGGCGCGGTTTTCGAGCACCGCGAGGCCGATCTCCTCGAGATCGGCGGCCGCCTTGCCGATCAGGTCGCGATAGAAGATGATCAGGTCCGAGCCGCCGAACGTGTTGCGCACCAGCGGGTAATCGGTGTGCGCGCCGACGAACAGCTCGTGCAGGTCGACGCTGTTGATGAACAGGTTGTACATCGTCGTGCGGCCGGGATCGAGCTTGCCGCGGCGCAGCTTCGGCAGGTTGCGCAGCACGATGTCGCGCGCGGTTTCCTGGGTTTCGACCGCCGTGATCTGCTTGGCGACGAGATTGCGGTAGCACTCGTCGAGATCGGCATCAAGGTCGTAGAACTGCGCGCGCGCGAGCAGGTAGTCGGCACAGGCGAACAGGCTCTCGGCCAGCGCCTGCTGCTCGATCCGGCGCGCCTGCCATCGCGACACGAGCGTGGCCCAGTACGTGTACCAGAGGCCGCCCGCGAGAATCCAGCCGGCGTTGATGAACGCCTGCAGCGGCGTGAACTTCTCCTCGAGCGTCATCACCATCATGAACAGCGTCGCGAAGCTGATCTGCGGCCAGCGGTTGCCGTAGACGACGATCAGCGACAGCACGAAGGTGAGCGGCACGATGGTGAGCCACAGCACGAAGATGTTCGGTGTGGCAAGGCCGGTCGCGAGCGCGGCCAGAAAGCCGATCACGCTGCACGCGAGCATTTCGTTGTGCTTGTACTTGAGCGGGCCCGGCATGTCGACGACGCACGCGCCGAGCGCGCCGGTCGAGATCGTGAAGCCGAGCTCGCGGTTGTGAAACACGATCAGGCACAGCACGGCCGGCAGCGAGACGCCGACCGCGATCCGCAGGCCGCCGAAAAAGTACTGGCTGTAGAAAAACTTTCTGATTTCGACCGAATAGCGCATCGATGGACTGAATGGCAGACGAAGACGCCCGGGGCGGCGTATTGACTGGCGACGAGTCTATCGTATTTCGCGGTCCGCAAAACCTGGCTTTCCGGCCGAGGTTCGCGGAGGCGGTCCATTTGCTATCCTTGGTGATCCTGTTCGCCCGGCCCTGCCCGCGCGAGGTTCCGACGCCTGCTTCATGCTCCATCTCTTCTATTCGAACCGTCACGAAACGCTGGCCGACGCGCTGCTCGAGGATCTGGCCGCGTTCCCGGCCCGCAACGGCCCGTGGGCGCCGCAACAGGTCATCGTGCCGAGCGCGGCGCTGCGCCGTCGCCTCGAGCTCGACATCGCCGCGCGCAACGGCGTATGCGCGAACGTCGAGTTCACGTATCTCGCGCAATGGCTGTGGGCGCAGATCGGCCGCGTGCTGACGGTGCCCGCGCGTTCGCCGTTCGCACCCGACCGCCTCGTGTGGCGCTGCTACCGGCTGTTCGCGCAGGCATCCGACGGTGCGCCGTGGCTCGCGTCGCCGCGGCTGGCCGCGTATCTGTCCGCGTCCGACGATGCGATGCGCTACGAGCTTGCCCACCGCGTCGCGGCCGTGCTCGACCATTACCTGACCTATCGTCCCGAGTGGCTCGCCGCGTGGCAGGCCGGCGAGTCCGTGCTCGCGGGCGACGGCGCGCCGCGCGGGATCAGCGACGCCGCGCGCGACGACGAGCGCTGGCAGGCCGCGCTGTGGCGCGCGCTGCTCGCCGAACTGAGCGACAGCGGCACGCCGCCGGCGCACCGTTTCCTCGTCGAGGCGCGCCATCTCGATCCTGAAACCGTCGCGCGCGCACGCACGCACTGGCCGGAATCGGTCAGCGTGTTCGCGCTGCCGACGATGCCGCCGCTGCACGTCGCATTGCTGCGCGAGCTGTCGCGCTGGATCGACGTGCGCGTCTATGCGCTGAACCCGTGCCGCGAATTCTGGTTCGACATCGTGACCGCCGCGCATGCCGAGGCGCTCGACGCGGCCGGGCGCCTCGACTACCAGGAGGTCGGCCATCCGCTGCTCGCCGAATGGGGCAGGCAGACCCAGGCGCAGCTGCACATGCTGCACGAACTGACGGAAAGCGCCGCGTCGGGCGACGCGTCGCGTTTCATCGAGAATCCCGCGCCGACGTGGCTCGCGCGTGTGCAGAACGCGATCCTCGAACTGCGGCCCGAGGCCGAAGCCGGCGATGCCCCAGCCGAGCGCGGCATCGAGGTGCACGTGTGCCACAGCCTCGCGCGCCAGCTCGAGGTGCTGCACGACCGGCTGCTCGCGTGGTTCGACGCCGACGCGAGCCTGCAGCCGTCCGACGTGCTCGTCGCGGTCGCCGATCTCGCGGCGGCCGGGCCGTTGATCGACGCCGTGTTCGGCACGGCCGGCAGCGGCGGTGCACGCGTGCCTTACCGGATCACCGGCCTGCCGCCTTCGCAGGCGAACCCGGTCGCGCGCGTGCTGCTCGACTGGCTCGCGTTGCCGGAGCGGCAGGTCGGTGCGCCCGAGCTGGTCGAATGGCTGCGCGTCGACGCGGTGTCGGCACGCTACGGCATCGACGCGACGGCGCTCGAGACGGTGCAGACCTGGCTCGCGGCCGCCGGCGCGCGGCGCGGGCTGTCGCCGCTCGCGAGCGACGATGCGGCCGTGCCGTCGCCGCGTCATACGTTCTCCGATGCGCTCGCGCGGCTCTTTCTCGGTTATGCGATGCCGGAAGGCGCGGCGCCGGTCGGCGCGTGGCTGCCGATCGAGGCGGCCACCGGCAGCGAGGCCGAACTGCTCGGCCGGCTCGCACGCTTCACCGACGACCTCGACGGCTTCGCGCGGCGGCTGGCCGAATCGCATACGCCGCACGGCTGGAGCGAACTGTTCGCCGACACGCTCGCGCGTTTCTTCGATTCGGGCGCCGCGTATGCGGATGCGCTCGCGGGCGTGCGCGACGCGCTCGACGCGATGCTGGCCGCGATGACGGAGGGGGCGCCCGACGAAGCGCTGCCGGCGGCCGTCGTCCGGGCCGGGCTGGCCGCCGCGCTCGACGATCC
>NZ_QOBB01000393.1:0-3634 GCF_024704855.1 Burkholderia sp. HAN2018
CGGGGCAGGCGCCCGGGTCGCGGCGGCTTGCGACTGCGTATAGGCCGGCTGCCGCGGCGCGGCGGCAGTCACGACGACAGGGGCGGGCGCAACGACCGGCGCGCTGTGCGGCTCGTCGCGCTTCGCCTCGTAGGTCGGCGCATCGAACGGCGTAGGTGCCCCGCGCGGCGGCGCGACGCGGCGAATGCCGTCGAAACGCTTGGCCCAGTACGGGTTCGTCAGGTAGTCGAGCCGCACGGTGCCGCCCGTCGACGGTGCGTTGACGAAGCGCAGCTTGCCGACGTAGATGCCGACGTGCGAATGCGGCCGTCCGGTCGTGTTGAAGAAGATCAGGTCGCCCGGCGCGATCTGGTCGGGCTCGACCGATACACCGCGGCCGCTCATGTCGGCGGTCGTGCGCGGCAGGTTCACGTCGGCTGCGCGGCCGATCACGTAGCGCACGAGCCCGCTGCAGTCGAAGCCGCTCGTCGGCGTGTTGCCGCCCCAGCGATACGGGACGCCGACGAGGCTCATCGCCTGGATCGAAATTTCTTCCTGGCCGACGCTGTGATCGACGAACTTCGGGAAATTGGCGGGGGCGGGGAATGCGCGCGGCGTCGTGATCTTCATGCCCGACGCGGGGCGCGATGCCGACTGCGGCGGCACGCTGGAGCAGGCCGCAAGCAGTGAAACGACAGCAACGGGAACCCAGATTCGAAGCATGGCAAGGCGGGCGAGCGCGGGACGCTCGCGAATCGTATGACAACAGACAGACCCGATGGTAGACGTTCCGGCGGGGCTTAAGCAACCGTTCCTGAGAATTTACTTGAAGTTTCGCGCGTAAGTGCGGCTGTTGCGTAACGATGCATGACCAACGTTTCAGACCCCAAAAATAAAAACGGCGCTCCGGAAACAGAGCGCCGCGATGCGTCGACAGCCGGCCGACGGGCCGGCCTGTCGCGTTACAGGATGTCCGACGCGTAGTCGGCGAGTCGCGAGCGTTCGCCGCGCGCGAGCGTCACGTGGCCGCTGTGGCCCCAGCCCTTGAAGCGGTCGACGACATACGTGAGCCCCGAGCTGCCTTCGGTCAGGTACGGCGTGTCGATCTGCGCGATGTTGCCGAGGCACACGATCTTCGTGCCCGGGCCCGCGCGCGTGACGAGCGTCTTCATCTGCTTTGGCGTCAGGTTCTGTGCCTCGTCGATGATCAGGTACTTGTCGACGAACGTGCGGCCGCGCATGAAGTTCATGCTCTTCACCTTCAGGCGCGAACGGATCAGTTCCTGCGTCGCGGCACGCCCCCATTCGCCGGCGGCGTCGTCGGTCTTCTGCAGCACTTCGAGGTTGTCGTCGAATGCGCCCATCCACGGCTGCATCTTCTCTTCCTCGGTACCGGGCAGGAAGCCGATGTCCTCGCCGACGGGCACGGTCGCGCGCGTGACGATGATCTCGTTGTAGCGCTTGTCGTCGAGCACCTGCGCGAGGCCGGCCGCGAGCGCGACGAGCGTCTTGCCGGTACCGGCCTGGCCGAGCAGCGTGACGAAGTCGATCTCCGGGTTCATCAGCAGGTTCAGCGCGAAATTCTGCTCGCGGTTGCGCGCGGTGATGCCCCACACGTTGTTCTTGTGGTGGCTGTAGTCGCGCAGTGTCTGCAGCAGCGCCGTCTTGCCGTTCAGTTCGCGGACGATCGCATGGAACGTCGGCTCGCCGTTCTGCGGCTCGAGATAGACGAACTCGTTGACGAGCATCGACGCGACGAGCGGGCCCGTCACGCGGTAGTACGTGGTGCCCGTCTTCGTGTCCTGCCAGCTCTCCATGCCCTTCGCATGCTTGGTCCAGAAATCCTGCGGCAGCTCACGCACGCCGTTGTACAGGAGATCCGAATCCTCGAGCACCTGGTCGTTGAAGTAGTCTTCAGCGGGCAGGCCGAGCGCATGCGCCTTGATCCGCATGTTGATGTCTTTCGACACCAGCACGACCTGACGGTCCGGCCGGTCGCGCTGCAGCGCGCGCACGACGCCGAGGATCTGGTTGTCGGCCTTGCCTTCGGGCAAGCCTTCGACGGGCGCGATGTCGGTGAGCTTCGTCTGGAAGTACAGGCGGCCGACCGCCTCGCGGCTGCCGAGGCGCGACAGCGGAATGCCGGCCGTGATCGGGCCCGCGTCGGCGACCAGCGCGTCGAGCGTGCGGCTGACCTGGCGTGCGTTGCGCGCGACTTCGGACATCCCCTTCTTGTGGTTGTCGAGTTCCTCGAGCGTCATCATCGGCAGATAGACGTCGTGTTCCTCGAAGCGGAAGAGGCTGCTCGGGTCGTGCATCAGCACGTTGGTGTCGAGCACGAACAGTTTCTGCTGTTCGGCTTCGGCGGCCTTGCGGCTGCGCGATTTCGTCGCGGCGCCCGTGTCGCGCGCGGGAGCCGCGGCCGGTTTGCCGGCGGCCGGCTTGTCATTGCGCGCGACGACCGGCGCCGCGGGTTCGGCAGGTGCCGGCATCGGCTGCAACAGTGCGGCCGTCTGTTTGGTCTTGCGACCGCGCGCGGGTGCGCTCGCGGTTTCCTGCGCCGAAGACGCGACGGCGCGCAGCGGCGCGGCCGTGTTCGCGGCTTCGATCATCGGTTGGGCCACGCTCGCCGGACCGTAGTCACCGGCTGTGGATGCGTCCCCTTCGGCGGATTTCTTCGCGGCTTTCGCGGGCCGCGCTTTCACCTTGTATTCGTCGGGCGGCAGGAGGCTGCCGAGCTTGCTGGGGGGAGTAGGCAAAGGCATGGTGTCCCTCGGGAGGAATCGTGTCGCATGGCGTGCGCCGCTGATCGCATCCTGCGTGACGTAGACGCATGCAGTTTGCGCGCGGTGGCGCACAGGAAGTTCGTCTAGCCGGTTCGCCTAAGTGTCGATCAGCTCCTTGACGGGGTGAGGGCCGGACCGAGGGCCGGCGCGCAATCCATAAAAAAAGCCGCTGCCCCGTCGACAGGGACATGCGGCTCGGCTGATACGGTCGTGATGCGCGTCAAGTGCCGGAAAGCATCGCATCGAGCACCGGCGCAGCTACGAGAAATATGGGGCGAACTGGCATTCATTGCGGCCCAATATAACGCGCCTCAAAGCGCTTGTACAGCACTTAGCACGTCGTCCACATGGCCCGGTACCTTGATGCCGCGCCATGCCTGGCGAAGCACGCCGTCGGCGTCGATCAGGAACGTCGAGCGCTCGATTCCGCGCACTTCCTTGCCATACATTTTCTTCATCTTGATGACATCGAACAGCGCGCACAGCGCTTCGTCGGCATCGGAAATCAGCGGGAACGGCAGTTCGAGCTTTGCTTTGAAGTTGTCATGCGAGCGCAGGCTGTCGCGCGACACGCCGATGACTTCCGCACCGGCTTTCTTGAACTTCGGATAGAGATCGCGGAACTGCAGCCCTTCGGTCGTGCAGCCCGGCGTGTTGTCCTTCGGATAGAAGTACAGCACGAGTTTCTTGCCCTTCAGGTCGGACAGCGAAATGTCGCCGCCCGTGGCCGGTGCGGTGAAATCGGGAACTTGACGGTCAACTTCGACGGACACGTGTTTCTCCTGTTGTTATGGAAAGGCGCCGCTGCGGCGGCGCGGTTCGGCGGGGCGTCGCGGCAGCGCGCCGCATGGGCGGCGCGGGCGACGCCG
>NZ_QOBB01000394.1:0-3617 GCF_024704855.1 Burkholderia sp. HAN2018
TGCGCGGGCGACCGGCGTGGCCGCCCCGCGGAAGGCCGCCCCGCGGAGGGCCGCCCCGCGCAAAAGCAAAGCACAAAATATTGGTTCGGCCGCCGGGCGCGCCGCGCCACAATCGAATCCCGTCTTCAAGCAAGCGAGGGCAATCATGCGCGCATGCAGCAAATCGGCGTGGCCGCCGCGCCTCGTTACCGTTCCGGGCCTGCACGGCAGCGAAGGCGCTCACTGGCAGACCTGGCTCGAACGGCAGTTCCCGCGCTCGCTGCGCGTCGAGCAGGACGACTGGGACGCGCCCGATCTCGCGCGCTGGGCGCAATCGGTGCGCACCTTGCTCGACCGCGAACGCGGCCCGTTCGTGCTGGCCGCGCACAGCTTCGGCTGCCTCGCGACCGCGCATGCGCTCGCGCAGTGGCCGCGTACGGGCGATGTCGCGGGCGTGCTGTTCGTCGCGCCCGCCAGTCCGAAGAAATTCACGTTTGCCGGGCCGTTCGACGCGCGCCGGCTCGCCGTGCCGTCGATCGTGATCGGCAGCGAGACCGATCCGTGGATGCCGCTTGCCGACGCGCGCACGCTCGCGCAGCACCTGGGCAGCGCGTTCGTGAACCTCGGCGACGCCGGGCACATCAACACCGCGGCCGGCTTCGGGCCGTGGCCGCGGGCGAAGTACTTCATCGACACGCTCGTCCACTGCGCGGCACCGCTGCGCTTTCGCGACGCGGACGACGGCTTCGAGGCCGCGCTCGTCGATCGCGCGCTCGCGCACGCGATCTGATTCCGCCGGGCCGGGCGGGCGACCCGTGCGGCGCGGCGGGGGCCGCGCCATGCCGTGCCGTCGCGCTTATGCCGCGGACACGGGCCGCACCGCCGCCGAATCCGAATAGCTCGGCCGGCCGTTTTCGACGTGGCCCGCGAAACGGCGCGAGAACGTGCCGGCCGCGCCGTCGATCGCCGCGTGCGTCTTGTACCACGAGTGGTCGAGATCGCCGACGCACTGCGCACTCGTCGTCAGCGTGTTCAGCCGGAACGGCAGCACCGGCTTGCTCGGGTCGGCCTTCGACGGCTGGTACCACACCGGCTTGCCGTTGGGCAGCGGGATCGGGAAGCGGTCGTTGTAGCCGCGCACACCGCGCAGGTGTCCGAAGTAATGATCGAACGAGCGGTTTTCCTGCATGAACACGACGATGTGCTCGACGTCGCGGATCGTGCCGGTGCCGTGCGCGGCGGGAATCGCGAGCGCGCGGCGGATCGATTCGGGGAAGGCGTTGAGCGCGACGGCGGCGCCCGCGGATTGTGCGACGGTATGCAGGAAACGGCGGCGGCTCGATGACGTCATGTTATTTCACCTCGGTTCTGCGGTCGGGGGACGGAAGCGGCGGGGTCAGCCCGGCGACGACGCGGCGGCACTCGACGCGGCCGCATTCGCCGCGGGTTTCGCGTCGTCGTCGTCATCGGGCGGGTAGTGCACGACGGGCGGCGCGAGCGGCGCTGCGTCGGACGCGGCGGCGTTCGCGGTTGCATCGCGGTTGAATGCGCTGGCGGAGCCGGCCGATGCGCCGGCCTGCTGGGACGCGTCGGTCGTGTGTGCGTCGTGCGGCGCGTCGTCGCTGCAGGCGGCGACGAAAGCGGCGGCACAAAAAACGACGACGGCGGAAACGCGACGCATGACTTCTCTCCTGGCAGGCTGATCGGGAAACGTTTTCGAGTATGCCGGTGCGATGCGACGTTTCGGTGAATCGTTTGCGACCGGCGCGTGATCGCGGATTGCTTTCGATATCCTGACCATCCGCCTGCACGGCGTGGCGGGCGCGCAATATTTCCCGGTGGACGTTGCGAGGCGGGCACTTTTACCCGGGCGCGCGATGCGATGCGTGAGCGCGTCCAAGGCAGCCTGACCGTTGACGATGAACGCGAGCAACCGATCGTGTTGCGTCAGTGCCGCGGCGTGCGCCGCCGCACTTCGCTGCGCAGCCAGTCGAGCCAGGTTCGGATCGCCGATTCGTGCGGATGGCCGGGGCGCCACACGACGTAGTGCGCATACACGTCGGTCACGCGTACCGACGATACGCGCACGAGCGTGCCGTTCGCGAGTTCGGGCTCGATCAGCGAGCGGCGCGCGAGGGCGACGCCGCGCCCTTTCAAGGTTGCGTCGATCAGCGCGTTCGCATCGGTGAAGCGCGGCGCACGCGCGGATTCGGTGAGGTCGAGCCGCGCGGCCTGGAGCCACGGTTCCCACGGCTGCGCGGGATGGCGCAGCAGCGTGGCGCGCACGAGATCGGCCGGCGTGCGCGGTGCGACGCCGTCGCGATTGCGGTACGCGGGGCTCGCAACCGGGAAGATCGTCTCGTTCATCAGCTTCTCGGCGACCACGCCCGGCCACGTGCCGGGCCCGTAGCGCAGCGCGACGTCGATACGGTCGCGCTTGCGCAGCGGCGCGAGCGCCACGTCCGGGTGCAGCGCGATCGCGATGTGCGGATGCGCGGCCGAGAAGCGCGGCAGGCGCGGCGCGAGCCAGCGTTCGGCGACGCTCGGCAGCACGCTGACGTTCAGCGTGACGTCGCAGGTGCGCGGGCGGCTGCGCGTGGCGAGGGCCGGCTCGAATGCGCGCTCGAGCACGCTGAGGCCCTGGCGCACCTGCAGCGCGAGCGCGTGCGCGGCGTGCGTCGGTGTCGCGCCGTTGCGCTCGCGCGTGAAGAGCGGGTAGCCGAGCTGCGCCTCGAGCGCGCGGATGTGCTGGCTGACGGCGCCTTGCGTGAGCGCGAGCGCGTCGGCCGCGCGCGTGAAGCTCTGCAGCCGCACGGCGGTCTCGAACGCGCGCAGCGTCTGCAGCGGAGGAAGGTGGATGCGTTTCATGCGGGTATTAGTAGCACTAATGCCCGAGCACGACAATTCATCGTTTGCAGCGGGCATGCACGCGTTCCTACACTCGGTTCCGTCTTCCACAGTCCCGCCGGGCCACGCCACCATGAACGCATATCGTCTCTATCTTTCGCCGGGCGCCTGCTCGCTCGCCGCTCACATCGCGCTGGAGGAAACCGGCGCGCCGTTCGACGTCGAGATCGTCTCCGTGCAGAAGCAGCAGAACCTCGAAGCGCGTTATCTCGCGATCAACGCGAAGGCACGCGTGCCCGTGCTCGAGATTCCGGGCGAGCCGCGCGTGCTGACCGAAACGCCCGCGATCCTCACGTATCTCGCGCGCCGTTACCCGGACGCGCAACTGCTGCCGCTCGGCGACCCGCTGCGCGAGGCGCGATGCCACGAATGGCTCGCCTGGCTGGTCGGCTGGGTGCATGGCGTCGGCTACGGTGCGCTGTGGCGGCCGGGCCGCTTCATCGGCGATCCCGCGCTGCACGGGGCAGTCAGCACGCACGGGCGCGGCGTGATCGAAGCCGCGAACGAGACGATCGAAGCCGCGCTCGCCGACGGCCGCACGTGGGCCGAGCCGGGCGCGCATTCGATCGTCGATCCGTTCCTGTTCGTGCTGTATCGCTGGGGTGTCGCGATCGGGCTCGACATGGCGCGGCACCCCGCATGGACCGCGCATGCGCAGCGCGTGGCCGACCGGCCGGCCGTGCGCCGCGCGCTGGCGCGCGAAGCGGCCTGACCGGGATGCGGGCGTCGTG
>NZ_QOBB01000395.1:0-3591 GCF_024704855.1 Burkholderia sp. HAN2018
CACGAGCGCATCGGGCGCGGCCCAGCTCGCGGCCACGTCGTCGTAGCCGGCCGGCGAGCCCGGCCGCCACACCGGCTGGCCGAGCTGCGCGAGCAGCGGCGCGGCCTTCAGGTCGCCCGTGTCGTGCCAGCCGAGCCCGCGCAGCGAAGAAACGGCCCACTCCCACGGCGTCTTGAACTTGCGGTTGACCGGCGACCACGCATCGGGCGCGTCGACGAGCGCGCGATAGACGGTCGGCAAATCGCCGCCGCTCGCGTCGAATGCGCGGGCCAGCCGGTCGGTCAGCGCGGGCGGCGGATTGTCGGCGACGAAATGACGGGCGAGCTGGAACGCGATATGCCGACCGGTCGCCTCCGAATGCGCGAGGTCGTGCAGGATCGCGCGGGCCTGCGATTCGCCGGGCTGGTCGTAGCTGCGCCCCATCACGGTCCGCACGCCGGGCTCGTGCAGTTTCGGGCGAAACACGAACGCGCCGGGCGCCGCATCGCCGGGCTGCGGGCCGCGCCCGCCGGCGATGCTCCAGCCGGTCAGCGCGCGCGCGAATTCCGTCACGTCGGCTTGCGTATAACCCGTGCGTACGCCAAGCGTGTGCAGCTCCATGATTTCGCGCGCGAGATTCTCGTTGAGCCCGCGCCTGCCCGACGGATTGCGCGCTTCGGCACGCAGCGCGGCCGGGCTGTCGGGGCCGACCGAGCGCGCCTGGTCGAGGAACAGCTGCATCGCGGGATGCTGCTCGACGGCAACCAGCATGTCCTCGAAACGGCCGAGCACGTGCGGGCGGATCGCGTCGCGTTCGAACGCGCCCGCGTAGGCCGCCACCGGCCCCTTGTCGACCGATACCGCGAAATGGTTCGCCCAGAAATGCACGAGACGCTCGACGAACGGCGCGGGCGTGTTCAACGCGCTGTTGACCCGCGCGACGACGGCGCTGCGATACGTGTCGTTGCCGTCACGCCGGATCGACTGCTCGGTCGCGCGCTTCGTTGCGGGATCGTCGCCGGTCATCGCATTGCGCGCGTTCGCGAAGCGCGTGGCGAGCGCCACCGCGTCGGGCTCGCCGGCCCATGCGGCCGGCCGCGCTTCGTAACGGTCGAATTGCGCGACGAGCGCCGCCTTCGGGTCGGCAGGCGGCGCTTCGTCGGCCCGCGCGCCGAGACCGAAGCGGTTCAGCGCGATGGCGGCCGGGGTGATGTCGTTCGGGTGGTCCATGACGGGGCTCTTGCGATGCGTACCCGTGTTAAACGTCGGCCGGCGGGAAATCCGTCGCCGGGTAGACGAATATTTCGGGTTTGTCGCGCGGGCTTGAAAACGTGTGTGTCGGCGTTCGAGTTTCCAGCGCGGATTCGACCGGCGGTGGCCGCGCATCGACGGATCGCTCAGCCGCCGCAACGTGGCCCCGTGCCCCGCCGAGGGACGGGCACGCTTCGACATTCCGCCGACAGGCTTTCGCCCGCCTGACCGGCATGGGCCCGGCCGGATGGTGCGTCGGCCGAAACCCTGGACGGGTCGAATGCCGCCTTGTCGCCGATATCCGCCCGGCGCTTGCCGTTCCCGGAAACCAGCCTAGACTCAATGGAATGTATCGCTCCGGGTCACGGAGGTATCGTCGCCCCGCCCCGGAGCAAGAATTCGACGCAACCGGAGATCGGCCGTGACCACGCTGCTCGCCATCCTGCTTCCCGCTCCCGTTGTCGCCTTTGCCGATCGATTCGCATGAAGGACGACGCGCGCGACCTCAGGCGCTACACCGGCGAAATCGTTCAGTCCGCCGAATCGCCTTGAACGCCGCACGTCCGGTGGAACACGACGGTTCGGGCAGCCACGGCCCGGCACACTCGCGTCGACGTGGCGCCGCTACATTGAACAGGAGAAGCTGCCGCACTCCGGCCGGCCACGGCGGAATGCGCCGGCCACCGCTACGATGAACCCACTTTCCGTCAGCTTGCACGCGCGGTTTCGTTGCTTCGGTGCGACGCGTCCGGCCATGCGCCGGGCACGCGCGTGGCTGCTCGCCATGGCGTTGGCGCTGCACGGTTATCCCGCTCACGCGCAGGGCCAGCCGAGGGTCGTCGACGTCCCGACCCGTCCCGGAGTCACCCAGCGGTTTCTCTTCATCGCGCCGGATGCGCCGAAAGCCGCGGCCATCCTTTACGCCGGCGGACACGGCGGGCTGCAACTGGACCCGTCCGGCCGGTTCGGATGGGGCGCAGGCAACTTTCTCGTGCGCACCAGGCAGCTGTTCGTGAATGACGGTATCGCTGTCGCGGTCATCGATGCACCGAGCGACCGGCAATCCGCGCCCTACCTCAACGGCTTTCGACTCTCGAAGGAACACGCCGACGACGCGCGTGCCGTGATTGCGTGGTTGAGGGAGCAACTGCACGTGCCGGTCTGGCTGGTCGGGACGAGCCGCGGCACCCAGTCCGCCGCTGCCGTTGCGATCGCGCTGGCCGGCGGCGGCGGGCCGGACGGTATCGTGCTGACGTCCACCATCCTCCGTGAAGATCGAGGCGGTACCGCGGTCACCGACATGAACCTGGCCAGCCTCAGGATTCCAGTGCTCGTCGTT
Organism: Burkholderia sp. HAN2018; assembly: GCF_024704855.1. Lineage (NCBI taxonomy): Bacteria > Pseudomonadati > Pseudomonadota > Betaproteobacteria > Burkholderiales > Burkholderiaceae > Burkholderia > Burkholderia sp. HAN2018. The sequence goes on from NZ_QOBB01000395.1 coordinate 2,570, forward strand.
CATCACCAGAACGACGGCTGCAAGCATTGCCCCGTGTCCGAAACGGATACGCTGTTGAAGAAACTGGAGGCATCGCCGAAGGCCGAACGGATGATCGTGTCGGGCGGCACGTCCCGGGGCGATCCATGCGAAGCGTTCGCCTATCACGGTTTCAATGGCCTGGAGAGCAGCGTGGTCGACGCAATCTCCGCCTGGATGCTGGCACGTTGAACGTATCCGCCGCGTCACGTGGTCGTGGCCGTGGTCGCGTTGCGATCGTTCGCGAAAGCGTGCCAAAGCATTGCCGACCAGCGTTCCGCGTAGGCGCTGCACAGCGCAGGAAAGGCGCGCCGCCGCGCGTCTCCCGCGCCGCGTTTCCTTACTGACTCCCCGCCTCGCCCTGCTTCTTCTGCAACCTCGGCGGCAACCGCCAGTTGCCGCTACGCCGCAACCCGTCGACGAACTTCGCGCGCTCGTCCGGCGTCAGCGTCGCCGCGAAATCGACGACGCTGCGCTCCACCTGCGCACGCAGCGCGGTATCGGCCGCACGCGTGCGGTCGAGCGCGGCGTCGATCGCCGTGCGATCGAGTTGCGGCGCGGCGAGCAGATCCAGCACGGTGATCCGGTCGTCGCGCCCTTCCCGCGCGAAATCGCGACCGTCCTTGCGTGCCGCCTTCAGCGCGGCGGCGAATTCCTGCCGGCGTGTGTCCGGCAACTCGTCCGCGGCGAAACGCAATGCGGTGCGCGACGCAGGCGCGCCCGCGGCCCGCAGGTCGCGATGCGTCGAGAACCACTGATACGCGCCGCCGCCGATCGCGCCGAGCATGAATACGTTCAGCACGACCGAACCGACGAGGACGAATTTCCAGCCACGCTCACTCATTCATCACTCCAGTCCACGCTCGGTCCGCCGAACGTCGTTGTCAGATAGCCCTGCTCGTGCGCAGGCGGCACGCTCCCGAGCATCAGCATCGACACGGCCACCGCGCCCGCGAGCGCGCCGGCCAGGCCCACGCCCGCGAATGCCGCGCCCGACCACCACA
>NZ_QOBB01000396.1:0-3529 GCF_024704855.1 Burkholderia sp. HAN2018
GGTGCGCCCGGGCGGGCGGTCGCGGTGCGTGTCGACGCGCTGACGTTGTTCGAAAGCCGGCTGTCGCACGAGGGCGTGTCGCATCGGCCGGTCGCGTCCGCGCCGATCGCATGGGCGGACGGCGAGGCGGACGGTCCGGCGCCGCAGTGAGCGGCTTGCGCGCCGCGGTGTGATTGCCGGACGCGGTGTGTATCGCGTCGGCGATATCGTCCGGCCAGCCGGGCCAGCCGGGCCAGCCGGGCCAGCCGGGCCAGCCGGGCCAGCTGGGCCACCGCGCCACCGTGCCACCGTGCCACCAGCCCTACCGGCCGTAGCGCGCGAGCGTCAGGCCCGACAAGTCGATCTCCGGTTCCCGCCCCGTGACGAGATCCGCCACCACCTTCCCCGACCCCATCGACATCGCCCAGCCCGTCGAGCCGTGGCCGACGTTGAGCCAGAGCCCGTCGATCCCGCTCGCGCCGAGCAGCGGCGGCCCGTCGGGCGTCATCGGCCGGCGGCCGACCCAGAAGCGCGCCGATGCGCGATCGGCCGCATGCGGGAACCAGTCGTCGAGCACCTTCATCAGCGTATCGAGCGCCTGCCGGCGCAGCGCTGCGTGCCGGTTGCCGAGTTCCGCGGTACCCGCGACGCGCAACGTCGGGCCGAAGCGCGTGATCGCCGTCTTCAGCGATTCGTCCATCAGCGCGGCGTGCGGCGCTTTTTCGTCGTCGACGACGGAGAGCGTCGCCGAGTATCCCTTCACCGGATAGAGCGGCACGTCGATGCCGTGCGGCCGCAGCAGTGCGGCGCTGTCGACGCCGAGCGCGACGACGATCGCGTCGGCGGCGAGCCGCGCGTCGCGTTGCTTGCCGCCGGCGTTCGATGCGAGCGGATGCGCTCGTGCGCGATCCGGCGTATCGCCATCCTCGTTGCCGTTACCGACGATCCGCACGCCGCGCACCCGGCCCGCTTCAACGTCGAGCGCCTGCACGTCCGTGTGAAAGCGGAACGTCACGCCGTCTGCTTCGCACAGCGCCCGCAGTTCACGCGTAAAGCGCGCGCAGTCGCCCGCTTCGTCGTCGGGCAGGTAGATGCCGCCGACGGGCGCCTGCCGCGCCCAGCGCAGTCCCGGCTCGATCGCCGTGCAGCCGGCCGCATCGAGCTCGCGAAACGCGATGCCGGCGTCGCGCAGCACCTTCAGCGCGGGCTGCACCATCTGCACGTCGAACGCGCCGCGCAGCAGCTGGAGGTAGCCCCGGCTCGCGCCGTAGTCGAACGGATGCCGGTCGCGAAACGCGTGCAGGCATGCGCGGCTGTAATAGGCGATGCGCTGCATCCGCTGCTTGTTCACACGAAACCGCTCGAATTCGCATTCGCGCAGCCAGCGCGCGATCCAGCGCCACTGCGCGGCTTCGAGCGTCGGCCGGAAGATCAGCGGCGACGCGGGCTCGAACAGGTACTTGAGGATCTTGCCGGGCATCCCGGGGGCGGCCCACGGCGTCACGTAGCCGGGCGCGATCACGCCCGCGTTGCCGAGGCTCGTCGCCTGCGCGACATCGGCCTCGCGTTCGATCACGGTGACCTCGCAACCGGCTTCGCGCAGGTGCCAGGCAGTGGTGACGCCGATCACGCCGGCGCCGAGAACGATCACGTGCATGCGGTTTCCGGAACGTGGCGGTTGCTCAGGACGCGACGGCCGGATCGTCGACGAGCGACTTGCCGCGCGTTTCCGGCAGGACGAGCGCGGCGACGATCACGAGCAGGTAGCCGCCGCCCGCGACGAGGCCGATCGCCTTCACGAGCGACATCGACTGCGACAGCGAGCCGACGAGGATCGGGAAGAACGAGCCGAGCCCGCGCCCGAGGTTGTAGCAGAAGCCCTGGCCTGAGCCGCGGATCGCACCGGGATACAGCTCCGACAGGTACGCGCCGACGCCCGCGAAGATCCCTTGCACGACGATCCCGAGCGGGAAGCCCAGCAGCAGCATTGCGGTGTCGGTGATCGGCAGCATCGTGTACGCCATGCCGAGCGAGAACGAGCCGATCGCGAACAGGATGAACGACGCGCGGCGGCCGAGCCGGTCGGACAGGATCGCGCCGACCACGTAGCCCACGAACGAGCCGACGATCAGCACGACGAGATAGCCGCTCGTATTGAACACCGACAGGTGGCGGACGGTTTTCAGGTAGGTGGGCAGCCACGTCGTGATCGCGTAGTAGCCGCCCAGCATCCCGGTGCACAGCGCGCTGCCGAACAGCGTCGCGCGCAGGTGCGGCGGCGAGAAGATCTCGAGGAAGTGGCCCGACACGCGGCCTTCGTCGCGCGCGCGGCGGGTGGCCGTGTAGATGTCCGGATCGCTGACGTTGCGGCGGATGTACAGGATCCACAGCGCGGGCGCGATGCCGATCCAGAAGCATGCGCGCCATGCGACCTGCTCGGGCAGCAGCGCGAAGAACGCCCAGTAGAGGATCGCGGCCGCGCCCCAGCCGAACGACCAGCTGCTCTGCACGGTGCCGACGGCCTTCGCGCGGTGTTCGGGCGAGCGGATCGTCTCGGCCATCATGATCGTCACGACCGACCATTCGCCGCCGAAGCCGAAGCCCTGCAGCGTGCGTGTCGCGAGCAGTTGCCAGAACGAGTGGGTGAAGCCGGACAGGCACGTGAACAGCGCGAACGTCGCGATCGTCCACTGCAGCACGCGCACGCGGCCGTAGCGGTCGGCGAGGATGCCGGCGACCCAGCCGCCGAGCGCCGACGAGATCAGCGAGCTCGTCGCGATCATCCCGGCCTCGCTCTTCGTCATGCCCCAGGCTGCGATCAGCGTCGGAATCAGGAACGAATAGATCATGAAGTCGAACGCATCGACCGCGTAGCCGCCGAATCCGGCATACAGCGTCCTGCGTTCGCGTGTCGACAGCTCGTCGAACCACTGGAATGCCTGCATGTTTGCCGTCCCCCCTGTTGTCTCGTCCTGTCTCGCGCTGCCGCGTGGCGGTTATTTTACGGGCGGGGAGCGGGGCGCCAAAAAGACGGGAGCGAGGGCGCGATGGCGCGGCGGGCGGCGAGGGTGGGAGGGCTGCGTGGAACGGCGGGTGTTCCGGGAACGTGCGAGTGCCGATCGCGCTCGCGTGCCACGCCAACGTCGGTGGCAGCGACGTCCCGCGCATCCGCACGACGTACGGCCGCTCGATTCAGAGCGTCAGGCCGCCGTCGATGTGGACGATCTGCCCGGTGATCTGTCGCGCCGCATCCGACAGCAGGAACGCGATCAGCGCGGCGACGTCGTCGGGTTCGGCGATCCGGCCGAGCGGTGTCGCCTGTTCGGCCTGTGCCCACGCGTCGGCGTTGCCGGCGCTCGGCCCGTGGTCCTTGCGCGTGAAGCCCGGCGCGACCGCGTTGACGGTGATGCCGCGCGCGGCGAATTCGGCGGCGGCGGTGCGCACGAGCGATTCGAGCGCGGCCTTCGCGGCAGCGGTGGCCGCGAACGGCGCGTCGGCGCGGTAGCGGTGCGCGACGAACGAACTGACCGCGACGATCCGCGGCGCGGCC
>NZ_QOBB01000397.1:0-3810 GCF_024704855.1 Burkholderia sp. HAN2018
CGCGCCGAGGCGGTCGCCGAGAAAGGTACGCAGCGCGTCGAGCGCCTGCTCGCGCTGCGCGGCCCGCGCGACGTCGAGCGCGACGATGTTGCTCGTGCCTTCCCAGATCGAGCCGAGATGCGCATCGCGCACGAGGCGCGCATCGCTCCATTCCTCGATGTAGCCGGTGCCGCCGCGCACTTCCATCGCATCGCCCGTCACGCGCCGCGCATCGCGGCACGCGCGGAACTTGATCAGCGGCGTCAGGATCCGCACGCAGCGCGCCGCCTGCTCGTCGCCGGCATCGGCCTGCGGCAGCAGCAGCGCGATCTGCATGAACATCGCGCGCGCGGCCTCGGCCGGCAGCAGCATCTTCAGCAACTGGCGCTGCATCAGCGGCATCTCGATCAGCTTGCGGCCGAACGCCTCGCGGTGCGCGGCGACGTGCAGCGCCTCGTTCAGCGCGCGCCGCATCAGCCCCGCCGCGCGCACGCCGTTCGACAGCCGCGACATGTTGATCATGTCGGCCATCTGGTGGAAACCGCGGCCGATCTCGCCGATCAGGAACGCCTGCGCGCCTTCGAGCGCAATCTCGCCGCTCGCCATCGACCGGCTGCCGAGCTTGTCCTTCAGGCGCACGATCCGGTAGCGGTTGCGCGTGCCGTCCGGCAGCGTCTTCGGCAGCAGGAACAGCGCGAGGCCCTTGATGCCGTCCGGCGCGCCGTCGGGCCGCGCGAGCACCATCGCGAGATCGGCATCCGCGTTCGAGCAGAACCACTTGTCGCCGGTCAGGCGCCAGACGGTCTCGCCGTGCGCGTCCGTCTCGCGCGTCGCCCGCGTGGCGATCCGGCCGACGTCGGAACCCGCCGCCTGCTCGGTCATGAACATCGCGCCCTGGTACAGCGTGTCGAAGTCGCGCGACGCGAGCCTCGGCAGGTAGCGCGCGACGAGCGCCGGATCGCCGAAGCGGCGCAGCGTACGCGTCAGCGAATCGGTCATGCTGACCGGGCAGCACAGCCCGAATTCCGCCTGCACGAACAGGAACGTCAGCGCGTACTTGACGAGCGGCGCAACGGATTCCGCCCCGTGGCTCAACGACGCGAGCCCGAGCTCGGCATACGCGACACGTTCGAGCGCGACATGCGCGGGATCCTTGTCGATCCGCTGCACGGCCTCGCCGCGCCGGTTGCGGTGTTCGAGCACGGGCGGGTGCTTGTCCGCGCGCGACGCCCATTCGTCGAGTTCGCCCGACACGCGTGCGCCGAGCGCGCGCAGCCGAGGCTCCAGTTCGGCATAGTGCGCGTCGCCGAGATGCAGCTTCAGCAACGCGCCGAGATCGGGATCGGCCGTGAAGAAATCGAGGCCCCGGCTGTCGGGGATGTTGGATGCGCCGGCGTCCGGCGTGCGAGCGGTGTCGTTCATGCGTGCGTCTCCTGGGTTGCCTGCACATCGGCCGGCGGGGGGCGCCGCGGCGCCCGGCCAGTCCCGTGCAAAGCTTTCCGCAGAGCGTAGGCGCGCGATCGATAAGCGTCCAATACAGGATTTATCCGGTACGATAGATATCGCTTATCGATGCCGACGCCGCGAGGAGACACCATGGAACTGAGGCAGTTGCGCTACTTCGTGGCGGTCGCCGAGGAACTGCATTTCGGGCGCGCGGCAAAGCGCCTGTTCATCTCGCAGCCGGCGCTGAGTTTCGATATCCGCAAGTTCGAGGACGCGCTCGGCGTCCAGCTGTTCTCGCGCACCAACAAGACCGTCGCGCTGACCAATGCGGGCGAGGTGCTGCTCGGCGAAGCGCGCCGGCTGCTGCTGCAGGCGGCCGAGGCCGAACGCCTGACGGTGCGCTCCGCGTCGGGCCTCGCGGGCCGGCTGCGGATCGGCTTCGTTCATTCGATGCTGTATCGCGGGCTGCCCGATGCGGTGCGGCGTTTCGAAGCCGACTACCCAGGCGTCGAGGTCGTGCTGAGCGAGATGAACACGCACGCGCAGGTGCAGGCGATCCAGCGCGGCCAGATCGATCTCGGCTACGCGCACTGGGGCCACTTCCCGCCCGAGGTCGAATCGGTACCTGTCTATGCGGAACCGTTCGTGTGCTGCCTGCCGGCCGCACATCCGCTCGCGCGGCGCAGGCAGGTCGCGCTCGCCGCGCTGGCCGCGGAACCGTTCATCCTGTTCCCGCGCGAAGCGGCGCCGCACTATCACGACCTGATCATCGCGCAATGCGTGAACGCCGGCTTCAGCCCGCTGATCCGCCACGAAGCGCGGCTGTGGCAGACGATCCTGTCGATGATCGAGTTCGGGATGGGCGTCGCGCTGGTGCCGCGCGTGCTGCAGCAGGCGAAGAGCGACCGGCTCGCGTTCCGGCCGCTGAAGGATGCATCGCTCGAATCGCGCACGCTCGCGCTGAAGCGCAGCGGCACCGCCGAGCCGGTTGCGCTGCGCTTCGCCGACTACGTGCGCGCGTCGATCGACGCACTGCCCGCGCTCGCGGGCTGAGTGCACGGCTCGCGAACCGGTGCTTGCGGCTATTTGAAAAAAATTGCAGAAAGGGCTTTACGAACCCCAAAAGCTCTGACATAATTTGATTCTTCTTTGGGCGGTTAGCTCAGCGGTAGAGCACTGCCTTCACACGGCAGGGGTCACTGGTTCGATCCCAGTACCGCCCACCAAAGAATTCAAGGGCCTGCGTCTCACGACGCAGGCCCTTTTCGTTTTGGCGTCGCGCGCATCGTCGAATTCGACCTGCAACGCTACGCGGTCATCACGGCGAACACGACGACAGCTCACGCGAAATGCCCCACCCGCTGCGCCGTCGCATCGAACGCCCGTTTCGCCTTGTCGACGATCTCGTCGACCTCCGCCTCGCGAATCACGAGCGGCGGCGACAGCAGCATCCGGTCGCCGGTCGCGCGCATGATCAGGTTGCCGTTGAAGCAGAAGTCGCGGCAGACCGTCCCGATATCGACGTTCGCACCGAACCGCTCGCGCCGGTTCCGGTCGCGCGCAAGCTGAACGCCCGCCACGAGCCCCGCTCCCGAAATCTCCCCGACGATCGGATGGTCGCCCAGCGCATCGCGCAGCCGGCGCTGGAAGTACGGCCCGATGTCGTTCTTCACGCGCTCGACGATCCCTTCGTCGCGCAGCAGCTTCAGGTTCGCGACCGCGACGGCTGCCGCCACCGGGTGGCCCGAGTACGTGAGGCCGTGATTGAATTCGCCGTTGTCGATGATCGGCCGCGCCACGCGCTCGTGAATGCCGACAGCCCCCATCGGCACGTAGCCCGACGTGAGGCCCTTGGCCATCGTGATCAGGTCCGGCTCGAAGCCGAAGTGCTGGTGCGCGAACCATTCGCCGGTGCGCCCGAAGCCGCCGATCACTTCGTCGGCCACCAGCAGGATGTCGTACTTGCGGCAGATCCGCTGGATTTCCGGCCAGTACGTCGACGGCGGGAAGATCACGCCGCCCGCGCCCTGGAACGGCTCGCCGATGAACGCCGCGACGTTTTCCGCGCCGAGTTCGAGGATCTTCGCCTCGAGCTGCTGCGCGCGGGCCAGGCCGAACGCTTCCGGCGTTTCGCCGGCCGCGGCCTCGCCGAAGAAATACGGCTGGTCGATGTGCACGATGTTCTCGACCTTCGACGGCATCTGCTCGTGCATGTAGCCCATCCCGCCGAGCGTGCCGCCCGCGATCGTCGAGCCGTGGTAGCCGTTCTTGCGCGAGATCACGTACTTCTTCTGCGGCTGGCCCTGCACGCGCCAGTACTGGTGCACGAGGCGCAGCACGGTGTCGTTGCCTTCCGAGCCGCTGTTGCAATAGAAGAAGTGGTTG
>NZ_QOBB01000398.1:0-3502 GCF_024704855.1 Burkholderia sp. HAN2018
CGGCCCGAAGCCGCGGTGGCCGGCGCATGAGCACCGCGTCGCCGCTTCACGACGGGCCCGTCGCGGCGTCTGCGTTCGATGCGCCGGCCCCGGCGCCGGAACCGGCCGCGCAACCGGTGCGCGGCATCCGGCTCGCGCTGCTGACGTTCGCGCTGTCGCTCGCGACCTTCATCGAGGTGCTCGACTCGACCGTGACGAACGTCGCGGTGCCGGCGATCTCCGGCAGTCTCGGCGTATCGAACAGCCAGGGCACGTGGGTGATCAGTTCGTATTCGGTCGCGGCCGCGATCGCGGTGCCGCTGACGGGCTGGCTCGCGCGCCGCGTCGGCGAACTGCGGCTGTTCGTCGGCGCGGTGCTGCTGTTCACGCTGACGTCGCTGCTGTGCGGGCTCGCGCGCGACCTGCACGTGCTCGTGATCTGCCGCGCGCTGCAGGGGCTGTGCTCGGGGCCGATGGTGCCGCTGTCGCAGACGATCCTGCTGCGCACGTTCCCGCCGGACAAGCGCACGATCGCGCTCGCGCTGTGGGCGATGACGGTGCTGCTCGCGCCGATCTTCGGGCCGGTGGTCGGCGGCTGGATCGTCGACAACTTCTCGTGGCCGTGGATCTTCCTGATCAACCTGCCGATCGGGCTGTTCTCGTTCGCGGTCTGCACCGCGATGCTGCGCCCCGACGCGCAACGCGGCACGGCCGGCCCGATCGACGTGCCGGGCATCGTGCTGCTCGTGATCGGCGTCGGCTCGCTGCAGGCGATGCTCGATCTCGGCCATGATCGCGGCTGGTTCGGGTCGCCGCTGATCGTCACGCTGGCGGTGGTCGCAGGGCTCGCGATCGTGTCGCTGCTGATCTGGGAAGCGGGCGAGGCGCATCCCGTCGTCGACCTGAGCCTGTTCCGCGATCGCACGTTCTCGTTCTGCGTGCTGATCATCTCGCTCGGGATGATGAGCTTCTCGGTGGTCGGCGTCGTGTTTCCGCTGTGGATGCAGGCCGTGATGGGCTACAACGCGTTTCACGCGGGGCTCGCGACGGCGTCGCTCGGCGTGCTCGCGCTGGTGTTCTCGATCCTCGTCGGGCTGCATGCGCATCGCTTCGACGCGCGCGTGCTCGCGACCTTCGGCTTCCTCGTGTTCGCGGCCGTGCTCGCGTGGGATGCGCATTTCACGCTGAAGATGACGTTCGCGCAGATCGCCGCGCCGGGGCTGATCCAGGGGATCGGGCTGCCGTGCTTCTTCATTCCGCTGACGGCCGCGACGCTGTCGCGCATTCCGGACGACCGGCTCGCCGCCGCGTCGAGCCTGTCGAACTTCCTGCGCACGCTGTCGGCCGCGTTCGGCACCGCGATGAGCGTGACGCTGTGGGACAACCGCGCGACCTATCACTACGACGTCGTGTCGCAATCCGTCACGCACGCATCGGCGAATACGCAGCGCTTCGTGCACACGCTGAACGCGATGGGCGTGGACGGCGTGCGCGAGCTGACGACGCTGCACCAGGTCGTGATGCAGCAGGCCTACATGATGGCGACCAACGACATGTTCTGGATGGCGAGCATGACGTGTCTCGCACTCGCGGCGATGATGTGGCTGACGCGGCCGAAGCGTGGCGCGGCCGCGTCGTTCGGGCATTGAGGAGAGGAACATGACGACACTCGGCGCACTCGTGATCCTGTATCACCCGAGCGACGCGCAGCTCGACGCGCTCGGCACCTGGCGGCACGCGTGCGATGCGCTGCTCGTCGTCGACAACACGCCGCAGCCCGATGCGCGGGCCCGCGAGCTGTGCGCGCGCGAGGGCATCGCGCTGCTGCATCACGGCAATCGCGGCGGCATTGCCGGCGCGTACAACGCGGGCCTCGCGGCGCTGTTTCGCGACCGCGTCGATGCCGTCGCGCTGTTCGACCAGGATTCGTCCGTGCCCGCCGCGTATTTCCCCGCGATGCGCGACGTCTGCGCCGGGCTCGCGGGGCGCGCGTTCCTGGCCGGCCCGCGCATTTTCGACGAGAACGCGCGCAGTTTCCTGCCCGAACTCTCGACCAACGGGATCGGGCTGCGCCGCTTGCGCATCGAGCCGGGCGCGCCGCTGCAGCGTTGCGCGTTCCTGATCTCGTCGGGCTGCGTCGTGTCGCGCGATGCGTTCGACGTGCTCGGCCGCTTCGACGAGACGCTGTTCATCGATCATGTCGACACCGAGTACAGCTTTCGCGCGCTGGCGCGCAACGTGCCGCTTTATGTCGTGCCGTCGCTGGTGCTGCCGCACCGGATCGGCGCGAAGCAGCGTCACGCGATCGGCCCGTTCGAAATGACGTCGATGAATCACTCGTGGCAACGGCGCTACTACAGCGCACGCAATGCGGTGCAGCTCGGGATGCAGTACGGGCTGCGCTTTCCGGTGGCGATCGTGCCGAACCTGCTGACCGTGTGGCAGGTCGTGCAGATCGCGCTCGTCGAACGCGACAAGCGCGCGAAGCTCGCCGGCATCCTGTTCGGCATCGCGGACGGCCTGTTCGGTCGGCTCGGCCCGCTCGAGCGCACGCGGCCGCGGCTGGCCGAGCGGGCGCGGCGCGTCGAGCGGCGCATTCAGCAGGGATGAGGAGCGAGATGCGGCGTGTGAAACAAGCAGCGGGTTGGGCGCATCGCATGAAGGGCGGCACGGTGATCGTTGCCGCGGCGATGTCGCTGGCACTGGGCGGATGCGTACCGACGGGCTTCCTGCCGTCGCTGTCGTTGCACGCGCCGGCCGACGATGCGCTCGCGCAGACGGCCGGCCCCGGCGTGAACGGCGCGTGGCCCGCGCCCGACTGGGTGAAGCAGTTGCAGGATCCGCAGCTCGACGCGCTGGTCGCCGAGGCATCGCAGAACAACCCCGACCTGCAGGTTGCGCAGGCGCGGCTGCGGATCGCGCAGGCGCAGCTTCAGCAGTTCGATTCGTTGACGGGGCTGACGGGCACGGCCGGCGCAACGGTCAGCCGCGCGCGGATGCCGAAGCCGGGCGACGACGTCGCCAACGTGTCGGTCGGCGGCTATCGCGTGCCGGTCGAGATTTTCGGCGATCCGAACGTATCGCCGTCGTCGGTGTTCGTCGGGCTCAATTACCAGCTCGACCTGTGGGGCAAGAACCGCGCCGCGACGAAGAGCCTGATGTCGCTGCGTGAAGCGGCGCGGGTCGAGGCCGAGCAGGTGCGGCTCACGCTGGCGGTCGCGATCGTCACCGTGTACTGCCAGCTCGACCAGGCCTATGCGATGCAGGAACTGCTGCAGCAGAAGCTGAAGGTGAGCCAGCGCGTGACGACCGTGCTGCGCGAGCGCACCGCGCGCGGGCTCGACAACGCGTACGACGCGAGCGATGCCGCGATCAAGCGCAGCAAGCTGCTCGCGCAGATCGCGCAGAACGACGAGCAGATCAAGCTCGCGCAACTGCAGCTCGGCGTGCTGTCGGGCCGCGGCCCGGAGCGCGGGCTCGCGCTGCAGCGGCCGCGCGTCGGCGCATTTGCCGGCGGCGCGCT
>NZ_QOBB01000399.1:0-3476 GCF_024704855.1 Burkholderia sp. HAN2018
CAGCGGTGCCGCACGCGCCGGGTGAGCCGGTGACGGCGCCCGCGGCGGTTGCAGCGGCGCGGCCCGCGCACGTGCCGCGCGAGCGGCTGTTCTCGGAACTCGTCGATATCTACGCGCAGGCGATGGAATATCCGGCCGAGGTGTTCTCCGAATCGATCGAGCTCGAAGCCGAACTCGGTATCGACTCGGTCAAGCAAACCGAGATCATCCAGCGCATCACGGCTCGCTACGCGTTGCCGCCGCTGCCCGCGAATTTCCGCAGCGGCGACTTCAAGGCGATGGGGCAGATCGTCGATTTCGTCTACGAGAACCAGGGAAAGGCGCACGCCTGACGGCCGTGGGCCGAAACGTTGGTCGGCAGGGGGGGCCCTGCCCGTAATGACAAGTTCTCGATAGGCAGGCGATCCATGTCGAATACCAGCATGCGCGGCAAGCTCGTTCTCGTGACGGGCGGTGCGAAAAACGTGGGCAAGGCAATCTGCAGGCGTTTCGCCGAGCAGGGCGCGCACGTGATCCTGAATTTCTTCCATTCGCTCGACGCGTCGAAGGAGACGGCCGAGGAACTGCGCGCGCTCGGCGCGACCGTCGACGTGATCCGTGCGTCGGTCGCGCAGCAGACGCAGGTCGACCGGATGTTCGACGAGATCGAACGGCGCTACGGCCGCCTCGACGTGCTCGTCAACAATGCGGCGTCCGGCGCGCTGCTCGGCGTTGACGAGATCGGCGCCGAGCATTTCGATCGCGCGCTCGACACCAACCTGAAAGGCGCGTTCTGGTGCGCCCGCCGCGCCGCGGCGCTGATGGCGCGTTCGGGCGGCGGCGCGATCGTCAATGTGTCGTCGGTGGGCGCGACGCTCGTGCCCGCGAACTATCTGGTCGTCGGCACCGCGAAGGCGGCGCTCGAATCGTTGACGCGCTATCTCGCGGTCGAGTACGCGGGGCGCCAGATCCGGGTGAACGGCGCATCGTCGACGCTGATCGACGGCGACGTCGCCGCGCAGTTTCCGGACCCGGAGAACACGAAGCGCTCGAGCATCGCGGCGACGCCGCTGAAGCGGCTCGCGCGCGCGGAGGATCTCGCCGATCTCGTCGTGTTTCTCGCGTCGGATGCCGCACGCTGGATTACCGGGCAGGTGGTCGTCGCGGATGGCGGGTTGTCGCTGTGCAGCGAGGGATTGTCGCCGCGCGCCGAATGGGCGAACGCCGGGCAGGATGCGGGCGCCGCCGCGGCCGTCGCGCAACCGGCCGCGCCGGCCGACGACGCATCGGAGCGCGACGCGCCGGACAGCGACGACATCGCCGTGGTCGGCATGGGTCTCGCATTGCCCGGCGCAAGCGATCCGGACGCATTCTGGCGCGCGCTGCTGGACGGCCCCGAGCTGTTCGGCAACGTGCCGCCGGATCGTTGGGACTACCGGTCGTTCTACTCGCCGGATACGTCGGCGGAAGACAAGAGTTACCAGTCGCGCTCGGTCTTCATCGAACAGTTCGAGCCGTGCTCGACGGTGCGCGCCGAACTCGACGCCGGCACCGCGCCGCGCGAACTCACGACGCTGTGGCTGCGCCACGCACTGTGCCAGGCGCTCGACGGCGTGACGCTGCGCGATGCCGACCGCGTCGCGTTCCTGGTCGGCTACACGGCGGACGGCAGCCAGCATCTCGAGGAAGGCATGGTGCTGGCCGCCGCGCGCGAGCGCCTGAACGCGGTGCTGGCCGACGCAGGCGTCGACGCGGCCGAGCGCGCGCGCCGCGTGGCCGCGATCGATGCGGTGCTGAGCGCGCGTTATGCGCGCGGCGCGGGCGATCTTGCGTCGTTCTTCCCGCATCGGGTCGGCCTGAATGCGATGAAAGGCGTGCTGCCGGACGATGCGGAGTACATGATGGTCGACACCGCGTGTTCGTCGTCGCTGTATTCGATCGATCTCGGGATCAAGGCACTGCTGCTCGGCAAGCAGGACGTGGTTGCGTGCGGCGGCGCGTTCGCGCTCGCACCGCGCGGCTCGATCCTGTTTTCGAAGCTGCACGGGCTGTCGCGCAGCGGCGAGGTGCGGCCGCTCGATCGAAACTGCGACGGCGTGCTGTTCGCGGACGGTGCGGGCGTCGTGATCCTGAAGCGCCTGACGCGTGCGCGCGCGGACGGCGACCGCATTCTCGGCGTGCTGAAGTCGTTCGGCTCGTCGTCGGACGGGAAGGGCAAGGCGATCTACGCGCCGAATTCGGCCGGCCAGCGCATCGCGATCGACCGCGCGTATGCGCGCACCGCGACGGTGCCCGCCGACGTCGACTGGGTCGTGGCGCATGCCACCGGCACGCCGGCCGGCGATCTCGCCGAATTCCAGAGCCTGCGCGATGCGATCCGGCGCGATCGCCCGGTGCAGGTGACCTCCAACAAGTCGCTGGTCGGGCATACCGGCTGGGCGGCCGGCGTCGTATCGGTGATCCAGGTGCTGCTCGGTTTGCGCCATCAGGTGATTCCGCCCCAGCATCGCTTCAGCGAACCGCCGCCGGAATTCGATCTCGACGGCACGAACCTGCGGATCCCGGTGGCGCCGGTCGAATGGCCGGCCCGGCGCGATTCGGCACGCGTCGCGGCGGTGTCCGGGTTCGGCTTCGGCGGCACGAACGGTCACCTGATCGTGTCGGAGTACCGTGCCGATCTGCCGGCCGGCGGCGCGAGCGGCCGCTTCCAGCGCGAACCGCTGGCGATCGTCGGGTGGTCGGCGAAGTTTCCCGGTCTCGACGGCGACGCACAGGTCGAGGCCTGGCTGCGCGGCGAAGGCCGCGCGCCGGACGCGAGCTTCGGGATCGGCTATCCGCTGCCGAGCTTCGCGCGCGTGAAGATGCCGCCGGCCGTGTTGCGCGCGCTCGATCGCTGCCAGCTGATGGCGCTCGATGCCGCGCACGACCTGCGCGAACGTCTCGGCACGTTCTGGCAGGAGCATGCGGACACGATCGGGCTCGTGATGGGGCACATGGGGCCCACGCGCAACGCGGCGCTGTATGCGAGCCGCTGCTATCTCGACGACATCGCGGCGGCGGTGCTCGACGCGACGCGGCCGGACGAGCGCGCGACGACCGAACGCCTGCTGGACGGCCTGCGCGAGGCGACGCAGCGGCTCGTTGCGCCGACCACCGAAAACTCGTTTCCCGGGATGATGCCGAACGTGATCCCGGCGCGCGTCGCGAATTATCACGATCTGCACGGGATGAACATGACGGTGGACGCCGGCCACGCGTCGACGCTCGCCGCGTTCGAGGCCGCCGAGCGTTTCCTGTGCAGCGGCGAGCTCGACATGGCGATCGTCGGCGGGATCAACGGCAACGCCGCGGAGGAGGTGGGTCCGGCATTCGGGCTGCCGCTCGCGGAGGGCATCGTGCTGTTCGCGGTGACGACCGTGCGGCACGCGCAGGCCGAAGGGCTGCCGGTGCTCGCGGTGGTCGGCGGCGGCGACGCGCGGGCCGCGGTCGAGCCGGCC
>NZ_QOBB01000400.1:0-3456 GCF_024704855.1 Burkholderia sp. HAN2018
GCCAGCCGCCGCCCGGCAGCTCGGCCGACAGCGGGGCGAAGCCGGTATCGATCGTGCGCGGGCCGCCGCGCGCGAGCTGGGAACCGCGCCACAGGGACGGATGAAGGGATTCGGGAGAAATGGAGGATGCGAGCATGACGCCACCCACAACTGTATGGATATACAGTATATGGCAATGCGCTCGCGTCGCACAGCACCGGCGCGAAACCGGTTTTCGTCAGAGGAAAAACGACGGGAAAGCCGGCGCGGTCGTCATGTTACGCCGCACCGGAGCGGGCATGGCCGGATCGTGCCGCCCGAACGCGCGCCACCGCCAACCGGGCCGAATTGCCGACCCGCCGCGCCACCCCAATTCGTCGGGCCGATTTTGTCGACCCGACCCGACTCGCCGGGCCGGCACGCCAACCCTCACGCGAACCGGCACGATGCAACACCCCGCGCCGCGCCGGCCCGCCAGCCGCCCGTCAGCCGAGCAGCAGCGCGTCGTCGTCGAGCTGCTCGTGACGCACCTTCTCGAACATCTGCAGCAGGTCCGGCACGTCGAGCCCCTTGCGCGCGTCGCCCGACACGTCGAGCACGACCTGCCCCTGGTGCAGCATCACCGTGCGGTCGCCGTAGTCGAGCGCCTGCCGCATGCTGTGCGTGACCATCATCGTCGTCAGCTTGCTCTCGGCGACGATGCGCGCGGTCAGCTCCAGCACGAACGCGGCCGTCTTCGGGTCGAGCGCGGCCGTGTGCTCGTCGAGCAGCAGGATCCGCGACGGCTGCAGCGACGCCATCAACAGGCTCACCGCCTGCCGCTGGCCGCCCGACAGCAGACCGATCCGGTCGGTCAACCGGTTTTCCAGCCCGAGGTTCAGCAGCCGCAGCTTGTCGCGGAACAGCTCGCGCGACGGCCGGTCGAGCGCCGCGCGAAAACCGCGCCGCGCGCCGCGCGCCATCGCGAGCGCCATGTTCTCCTCGATCGTCAGCGCCTCGCAGGTGCCGGCCATCGGATCCTGGAACACGCGCGCGACGAGGTGCGCACGGTTCCACGCGGCCTTGCGCGTGACGTCCGTGCCGTCGATCGAGATGCGTCCCGCATCGACGGCCTGGTCGCCGCTGATCGCATTGAGGAAGGTCGATTTGCCGGCGCCGTTCGAGCCGATCACCGCGACGAACTGGCCGTCGGGAATCTCGAGCGACAGCCCGCGCAGCGCGCGCGTCTCGATCGGCGTGCCGGGATTGAACGTCAGTTTCAGGTCTTGTGCGGACAGCATGTCAGGCCCCTCCGTTCTTGCGCGCGAACAGCTTCTTGCGCGTTGCCGGCAGCACCAGCGCGATCGTGACGAGCGCGGCCGTCACGAGGTTCAGGTCCTGCGCCTTCAGGCCGATGAATTCGCTGTTCAGCGCAAGCGCGATGAAGAAGCGGTAGACGATCGCGCCGAGCACGACGGCGAGCGTCGTCAGCACGAGCCGGCGCGCCGGCAGCAGCGTCTCGCCGATGATCACCGCGGCCAGCCCGATCACGATCGTCCCGATCCCCATCGAGATGTCCGCGCCGCCCTGCGTCTGCGCGAACAACGCACCGGCGAGCGCGACGAGCGCGTTCGACAGCGCCATCCCGGCGAGCGTCGCGCGGCCGGTCGCGATGCCCTGCGCGCGCGCCATCCGCGGGTTCGCGCCGGTCGCGCGCATCGCGAGGCCGAGCTGCGACGAGAAGAACCAGTCGAGGCCGAGCTTCGCGACCACGACGACGATCGCGAGCAGCGCGGGGCGCAGCACGTAATCGGGCATCCAGTCGGGCTGCAGCACGGTGAAGACGGTCGGCTCGGTGATGAGCGGCACGTTCGGCCGGCCCATGATCCGCAGGTTCACCGAATAGAGCGCGATCATCATCAGGATGCTGGCGAGCAGGTCCATGATCTTCAGGCGCACGTTGAGCCAGCCGGTGATGAAGCCGGCCGCCGCGCCCGCGACGATCGCGATGCAGGTCGAGCTGAACGGGTCGTAGCCGGCGGAGATCAGCGTCGCGGCGACGGCGCCGCCGAGCGGAAAGCTGCCGTCGACGGTGAGGTCGGGGAAGTTGAGGATGCGAAACGAGATCAGCACCCCGAGGGCGACGAGGCTGAAGATCAGGCCGATCTCCAGGGCGCCCAGAAACGAGAACAGAGACATGATGGGGAAATCCTGTTGCTTCCCGGCCGGACGTGTACGGCCGGGCGAAGCGAACGGGCGGCCCCGGGTGGGAGCCGCCCGTCCGGCGGTGTCGTTCAGGCCCGGATCGGGCCTGCAGGCGCGGCGGTCGGGCCGCGGCTTACTTGATGACCGTCTTCGCGTCCTTGAGCAGATCCGGCGCGAGCGTCACGCCCTGCTTCGCAGCCGCGCCCGTGTTCGCGAACAGCTCGAGGTTGCTGCTCGTTTCCGACGCGATCGCGCCCGGTTTCTCGCCCTTCAGGATGCGCGCGACGACCTTGCCCGTCTGGCGGCCGAGGTCGCCGTAGTTGATGCCGAGCGCCGCGATGCCGCCGCGCTTCACGCTGTCGGTGTCGCCGGCGACGAGCGGGATCTTCGCTTCGTTCGCGACCTTCACGAGCGCTTCGTACGCGGACACGACGTTGTTGTCGGTGTTCGTGTAGATCACGTCGACCTTGCCGATCAGGCTCTTCGCGGCCGGGCCGATGTCGACGGTGCGCGGCGCGGCCGATTCCTTCAGCGTCATCCCCTGCTTCGCGAGGATTTCCTTCAGTTCCTTCACGACGACGACCGAATTCGCCTCGCCCGGGTTGTAGACCATGCCGACCGTCTTCGCGTTGGGCACGACGCGCTTGATCAGCGCGACCTGGCGATCGAGCGGCAGCTTGTCGGACACGCCCGTCACGTTGGTGCCCGACGGGCCCCAGCCCTTCACGAGCTGCGCGGCGACCGGATCGGTCACGCCCGAATAGACGACCGGCACGCTCTTCGTCGACGCGACCACCGCCTGCGCGGCCGGCGTCGCGATCGCGACGATCACGTCGGGCTGGTCGCCGACGAACTTGCGCGCGATCTGCGCGGCCGTGCCCGTGTTGCCCTGCGCGCTCTGGTATTCCCACTTGAGCTTGTCGTCGCCGTAGCCTTCCGCCTTCAGTTCGGCGCGCACGCCGTCGCGGATCGCATCGAGCGCCGGGTGGTCGACGATCGACAGCACCTTGACGGTCTGTGCGTGCGCGGCACCAGCCAGCGCGAGCGCGGCCACGCCGGCCGTGATCGAACGGATCGCGAAAGTCTTGAAACGCTTCATGGGTGTGTCTCCCCCGTATTGTGTCGGTTCTGGATGATGGATTCCCGCCGCCGTCATGCGGGCGCCGCCACGCGTGCGACGCGGTGGCGGCCGGCCCGTGCGTGCCCCGGGAAGGCGCGCAGCGGCGAACGCACGAGGATACCATTTCCGCAGACCACCGCCTGACTCCGAGCTTTCTTGAAGAGGCCGGGCCG
>NZ_QOBB01000401.1:0-3437 GCF_024704855.1 Burkholderia sp. HAN2018
GGCGGAGGCGGCGACGCGTGCCCGGGCCTGGCCGTGCCCGCGCCGGCCGGTGTGCGATGCAAGCGGTCGCGACGCGTTGCGCCGGCCGCGTCAGTCCTTGCGTTGCCACTGACCGAACGACACCGGCCGGTGCGCGTCGGCGCGCGTGACGGTGACGTGGTCGGGCTGGTCGTCGAGCGGAAACGATTCGGTGACGATCCGGTTCGAAAATACCCAGCCATGCGTGTGCGGGTCGTAGCGGAACGTCACGTAGTCGGTCCAGTGCTGTCCGCACGCGACGAAGTTCTGCACGGTGAAATAGCGGCCTTTCACCGCGAAGCCGTTGTCGGCGGCATCGTCCGGATCGAACGGATCGCACTGGCCGCCTTCGTTCGCGCGCAGCACGACCTGGTCGTTGCGCGCGGCGAGCCGGAACGCGTGGTCGGCCTGCTCCTCGAAGATCAGCAGCGGGCGCGGCGACGGCTGCTCGCGCGTATCGACCGCCCGGTGCACGACGACGAGGAAGCTGTGCCGTCCGTTGTCGAGATCCGGCCCGGCTTGCGCGAGCAGCGGCTGGTAGCCGGCCGGCAACTGCGCGGCGATCGACTTCGGCAGGTCGCCGGCGCGGGCGCCGGGCGAAAGCGCGGCGAGCAGCGAGGCGAGCACGATGGGCAGGTGGAAAACGCGCATGACGGGGTGTCCGGTCGAAAAGAGGAAGAGGGTGGCCGATCGCGCGGGGCGGCGAATCCCGCCCGGGAAATGCGGTGCCCGGCACCGGATTGAGCGCGACGGGCGGCGCGGATCTCGATCATGGCGGGCGGCGCGACTGGCGCGACTGACGGGAAAGAGGGCCAGCATAGCAGCGCAAGGCGGCTTTCGGCCATGCGCGAAGCGTGCCAGAATCGGCGGCTCGACGGTCGGACACGACACGCAGGCGCCGGCGCTTCGGCGTCGCTCATCAAGGAGATTTCGATGACCGCATCGGCTGCCGTACTCGCCATCCTGGCTGCGCTGTTTCTCGGCGCGATGATTCCGGGCCCGAGCTTCGTGCTGGTGGCCCGCAATGCGATCGGGCTGTCGCGCCGCGACGGGCTGGCCACCGCGCTCGGCATGGGCATCGGCGGCATCGTGTTCGGCGGCGTCGCGCTGGCCGGGCTCTACACGCTGCTGCAGGCTGTCGAATGGCTGTACGTGGGCCTCAAGGTGGCGGGCGGCGCGTACCTGATCTACATGGCGTCGAAGATCTGGCGCGGCGCCGACCGGCCGATCGCGATGGACGATCCGCGGGCGATGGGCGGCGGCAGCGCGCGCAAGTCGTTCTGGACGGGCCTCACGACCCAGCTCAGCAACCCGAAGACGGCGATCTGGTACGGCAGCATCTTCGCGGCGCTGCTCCCGCAGCATCCGCCGCTGTGGTGCTACCTGGCGCTGCCGCCGCTCGTGTTCGGCGTCGAGTTCGGCTGGTACACGATCGTCGCGCTGTGCTTCTCCACGCGCCGGCCGCGCGAGCTCTACCTGCGCGCGAAGAAGTGGGTCGACCGCGTCGCGGCCGGCGCGATCACGCTGCTCGGGCTGCGGCTGATCCTGAACGCGCCGAAAGCGGGAATCTGAGCGCTTCCATTCCTGTTCTGCATCGCACGGCGGCCGGCCATTCCAGCGGCCGGCCGCCGGCGCGCACCGCGCTTCGGCATCAGGCTTCGCTGAACCGCTCCAGCAGTGCCGCGAACCGCGTGTCGTCGGGAAACACCTTCACTTCATAACGCACCGGGCGATGCCCGGTGGCCGTCATCAGGTCGCCGCACGTGTTCAGCAGCTCGGCCATCGGCACGTAGGCCGACTGTCCGGTCGACTCGCGATGGAGCGCGACGATATCCGTCTCGGGCAGCAGCGTGTGCACGCCGTCGCTCCATACGCCGACGCTGAACAGGCTGCCGTCCTGGCGCTTGTACACCGAGTAGGTCGCCACGAAAACGTCGGTGCCGTCGCGTTCGTGCACGTCGTCGAGGAGCATCCGCTGATCCTGGTAGTCGCCCGCCAGCTCGCCGATGCGCAGCGCGGCCAGCTTCGTTTCGAGCCCTTCCGGCACGAAACGCCGCCACGCGGTGCCGTCCCAGCGCAGCATCAGCGGCGGCAGCGGGCGCGGCTGCGCCTGCGCCTGTTCGGCGAGGTCGACCATGGCGGCGAGCCCGGCCGGATTGCGGTCGCCGGTGAGCAGCAGCACCGCGCGGTTCGGTGCCATCACGACCGGCGCGCCGGCGATCGGCTGCCGGTGGAGCAGGTCGGTCAGCAGCAGCCGCGCCGCGTCGTAGTAATCGTTGAATTGCGACAGGAACACCCCGTTCGGTAGCGCGGCCCACGGCGCCGACGATTCGGCCCGCAGGTTGTCGATCGCGATCTCGCATGCGTCGTCGAACGAGACGCCCCATTTGTCGAGCGTCGAGGTCGGCAGGCGCGCGATGTTGAACTCGCCGTCGTACGCGATGCCGATTTCGATGTTCTCGCACAGCGGCCGGAATGCGAGTTCCGTTACGCCGGGCTGCCCGGCCAGTTGCAGCGCGGTCACGCCGCGCTCGGTCGCGCTGCGGATTATGGGCCGCAGCTGCGCGCGTGCGGCGGCGAAATCCTCGGGGATCTCGTGCTGCATCATCGCGTTCGCCTGCCGTTTCAGCACGGTGTCGCGCTCGGACGGCTTCGCGGCCGCGTAGTCGCGGAACAGGTTATGCAGGTTGATGATGTTCGACGGGGCATCCGACTGGACGAGACAGCCTTTCTCGTCCTCGTGGCGCCAGGTGCGCGTGTCGCCCGATGCGCGCAGCGTGGCGATCAGGCGTTCGGCGAAGGCCTGCGGGGTCGGCGGTTTGCCGAAACGGTCGCGCAGGCGCGTGACGAGGTTGGCAAGCATCGTGTGCGGTCGGGCCGGGCCCGTTTGTTGTTCGTTGTGGGTCGGTGGCACCCGGTCTCGGGGGCGCAGCCCGCGGCCGGCACGCGTGGCCCGACGGGTGCTGCGATGGTAGCGCAACGCGGCGGGTCTCGGCGGCCCGAATTCGCAACCGGCGGGCGATGCGGCGGCGGGCAAGGGCGGCAGAACCGTCGCGGCAGCAGCCCTCGGCCGCCCGCCAAGCCTTGTGTGGCGGGCGTTCGCGAGTGCCGCACGCGCCACCGGGCGGTGGCGCTTCCCCGATTCTGGCGGTCGACCTCCCGGCGACGTGTAAACTGCTGCCTTTTTTGACGGTTTGCAGCATGGTGCAAGCACCTTCGCGCCCGGCGCTGAGCGGCCCGGCGCTCGTCCGGCTGCTCGCGCGCCTGGCCGACGCCGACGTCGCGGAATCCCGGCAGACGCTGTCCGACCGGCTGAGCCAGTGGCTCGGCTGGACCGACGCGATCACGCTGTCGTCCGCGCTGAATGCGAGCCCGCCCGGCGTCGCGGCCGGCGTACGCGGCTACGACGCCGAGCGCGA
>NZ_QOBB01000402.1:0-3442 GCF_024704855.1 Burkholderia sp. HAN2018
CTGCCGCGAGGCGCGGCGTGGGCGCGAGGATCGGTTCCGGCTGCGGCGCGAATGGCGTCGCCGTCGGTGCGGCCCCTGCCGGCACCGCGCCCGCCGCGTCGAACGCGTGGCGCAGTTCGCCCTTGAGCCAGTCGACGATGTGCGGTCCGCGCGCGTGCCAGAACGCGTCGAAGCCGGAGCCGGCGTTGCCGATGCGAATATCGTCTTTCATGATGGTGTCCTCCTGGAAATAACGGGTGATCGTCGTGACGACGCTCGATTCCTCTGCCACGTTCGACGGGCCGCCGAACGTCCTGACCGCGCCCGGCCCCACGATGCGCACGACGATGCGCGCCAGCGCATTGAGCCCGCCGCACTCGACGTAGCGGTCGATGCCGTCCGCGCGCGCGGCGCGAATCGCGTCCGCGAAGCGCACCGGCATCACGAAATGCGACGCGAGCCGCATCCCGGGATCGTCGGCGCCGCTATAGCGGCGGCCGAGGATCGGCGAATACACCGGAATCGCGAGCGCGCCGGGCCGATATGCGGCAAGCCGCGCGGCGAACTGCGCGCGCGCGCCGGCCAGGTCGGGGTGATGAAAGCCATACGGAGACCGGAGCGTCTGCGCGGTCACGCCTTGCGCCGCGCAGGCCGAGACAAAATCTTCCAGCGCGTCGCGCGGGCCGGACACGACGGTCTGCGACGCATGGTTCTCGACCGCGATGCAGACGTTGCGCACCCCGTGCGTGAGCGCGCTCGCGTCGATCAGCGCGAGTGTCGCGTCGGCGCCGGCCGAAATCGCGGCCATCATGCCGTCGGCCGGCGCCGCGGCCTGCAACGATGCAATCCTGTCGCACACGATCCGCGCGCCCTGCTCGATCGAATACATGCCGCCGCACACCAGCGCCGCGATTTCGCCGAAGCTGTGTCCGATCAGCAGGTCGGGGACGACACCGCGTTCGCGCAGCACGCCGAACATCCCGACCGATGCGCCGAAGATCCCGAGCTGCAACAGGTCGGGCGCGTCGCGCAGCCACGTATCGAGCCCCGCGTCGTCGCGCCACAGCGCGCCGGTCAGCGGATGGCCGAGCCGCTCGCTCGCGACCGCGTCGATCGTGTCGAGCGTCTGCCGTACGCTGCGGTGTTCGTGCCCGAGTTGCCGCAACGCGCCCGCATAGAACGCCCCTTGTCCCGGGAACAAGAACGCGCAGCCGTGCGCTTGCGCGTCGCCCGCGTTCGGCCCGGTGCCGTTCAACCTGCGTCGTTCCATAATCCCAATCTCCCAAGGCTCTCGGCCAGCTTCAGTCTCGCGGTCCGCCACCTCGACACCGCGAGCACGCGCTGCCGGCGCGCATCCGCGAGCGCCGACTGCGCATTCAGCAGTTCCGTGAACGTGCCGACCCCGGCCTTGTAGCGGCCGCGGGCGATGTCGAGCGAATGCAGCGCGGTGTCGAGCAGATGCTGCGAGTTGTCGAGGTTCGTCGTGTCGGTCTGCAGGCTCTGGTAGCTCTTCCACACGTCGAGCGACACCTTGAGTTCGGTATTGCGCACGTCGGCTTCCTGCGCATCGGCCTGCGCCTTCGCCTCCGCGATGCGATACCCGGATGCGAAGCCCTCGAACAGCGGAATCGAAATCTGGATGCCGATCGAGTTGCTGTGACTGCTCTGCAACTGGAACAGCGACGGCTGCTGCTGGTATGACGGGTTGTTGCGCGTGAGGCTGCCCATCAGCGAAATCGTCGGCAGCGACTGGGCGCGCACCGCGCGGATCTGGTCGCGCGCCGCTTCGAGCCGCTCGCGCGCGGCGATCAGCTTCGGGTGGTCGCGCTTCGCTTCGGCGATCAGGTTCGCGACGCCGCGCGTGAAATCGTCGCGATCAGGCGACGGTTCCGCATCGGCGATGCGCAGCGGCGTGTCGGCGTCGGCGCCGAGCGTCGTCGCGAGCGTGCCGATCGCGTTCTGCAGGTCGCCCTCCGCGCTCACGCGATCGAGCAGTGCCTTGCGATAGGTCGTCTGCGCCTGCAACGCGTCGCCGAGCGTGCCTGCGCCGCCGTCGTGTCGCGCGCTTGCTTCGGCCAGGCTCTCCTGCGCGGCACGTTCGACCGCCTGGGCCGCCTCGAGCGCCGCCTGCGCGTCGCGCAGCGCATAGAACGCCTGCGCCGCGTCGTAGAAGACGCTCTGCAACGCGTCGTCGTGCGCCGCATTGGCCGCGCGCAGCAACGCACGCGCGCGGTCGAGGTTCGCGCCGCGCTTGCCGAAATCGAACAGCACCCAGCTCAGGTTGAGCATGCCGTAGCGGCTGGTGCTGCGCTGATCGCCGGAAAAACCGCCCGTATAGGTCGTGTTCACGTTGTCGCGCTGGATCCCGGCCGTCGCGTTCAGCGTCGGCAGGTATGCGGCCTTCGACACGCCGACCTCGGCCGTCGCCGCGCGCGCGTCCGCCCACGTACGGCTCAGTTGCGGATGGGAGCAGATCGCCAGCAGGATCGCGTCCTCGAGCGCGATCGGCCGGTCGTCGAGGCGCCGTGCGCCGCACGCGGTGGCCGATGCCATCGACCCGGCCTGCGTCGCCGCGACGTCGTCGCGCGTGCGATAGACGTCGAGCATCTGCGCGCCCGCGGGCAGCGCGGCGGCCAGCGCAACGGCGGTCAGCACGACGGCGAAGGGTCGCTTCATCATCTAGCGCCCCGCCACCGGCTGTACCGGACCGGCATCGTGCGGCGCCGGCCGGGTCGCGGCCGGCTCGCCGCCACGCGACTTCGCCGCGACCGCCGCGCGCATCGCCGCGGTCGACTGATCGAGCACGACCTTTCCGCCCTGCAGCATGATGACGCGCTGCGCGGACGCGATCGTCTCCGGCCGGTGCGCGACGATGAGCCGCGTCATCGCGAGCTGCGTGACAGCCGCATTGACCTGCATCTCGCGCTGAATGTCGAGATGGCTCGTCGCTTCGTCGAGCACCAGGATGCGCGGCCGCTTGTACAGCGCGCGCGCCAGCAGCACGCGCTGCTTCTGGCCGCCGGACAGCACGGTGCCCATGTCGCCGACGAGCGTGTTGTAGCCCATCGGCATCGCGGCGATGTCGTCGTGCACGGCCGCGATGCGCGCGCATTCGGCGACCCAGTCCGGGTCCGCTTCCGGGTCGAAGAAGCTGATGTTCTCCGCGATCGACCCCGCGAACAGCACGTCGTCCTGCAGCACCGTGCCGACCAGCGCGCGCAGCCGCTCGATGCCGAGCCTGGCCACGTCGAGCCCGCCGATGCGCACGGCGCCGCCCGTCGGCTCGTGAATCCCGAGCAGCACGCTGATCAGCGTCGTGACCTGCGGTGGAATTTTGTAGCCAGTCAGGCAGTGAGTCTCGCGTCGATATTATCGGAATCCAGCCAGGCTCGACGGACCGTGGCGGGAGGTTGATAGCGATGTGCGCTATGGGGCCGGCGCTCGTTGTAGAACTGTCGCCAGC
>NZ_QOBB01000403.1:0-3409 GCF_024704855.1 Burkholderia sp. HAN2018
TCGTCGCGACACGGCTTGCCGCGCCCGACTGGGGCCGCATCGCGGGCGGCTTCGACCCGCACGCGATCGACGTCGCCGCGCTGCTGCAGCGCGCGTACCCGGCCTGACGCCCGTTCGTCCGGCCCGGTTCCCCCCGTTCGCCCCGTTCGCCTTCGTTCGCCCGCCCGGAGCCCCGATGAACCTCGTCGCCGCCCTCGACCGCGCCGCCCGCGCGACGCCCGACAAGCCGTTCCTCGTCAGCGAATCCGCGACGATCACCTATGCCGCCGCGCGCGAGCGCTCGCACCGCGCGGCGGCCGTGCTGAGCGCGCTCGGCGTCGCGGCCGGCGACCGTGTCGCCGCGATGTGCTTCAACACGCCGGCCTTCGTCGACCTGATGTTCGGCGCGTGGCGGCTCGGCGCGACGTTCGTGCCGATCAACCACAAGCTGCAGGCGCCGGAAGTCGACTACGTGCTCGAACACAGCCGCAGCAAGGTGCTGCTGTTCGACGTGACGCTCGCGCCGGTGGTCGAGCGCATCGTGCATCCCGCGCGACGGCTCGTGACCGAAGGCGAGCTCGACGGCGTGCCGTGCTTCGACACGCTGTGCGCAACGATGGACGGCCTCGCGGGCATCGAGCCGGCCGACGGCGACATCGCGCAGATCCTCTATACGTCCGGCACGACCGGCCACCCGAAAGGCTGCGTGCACAGCCACCGCACCGTGACGCTCGCCGCGATGCAGGCGGCCCTCGCAACCGGCATCGGCCGCAACGAGCGCACGCTGATGGCGATGCCGATCTGGCATTCGTCGCCGCTCAACAACTGGTTCGGCGGCACGCTGTATGCGGGCGGCACCGTCGTGCTGCTACGCGAATACCATCCGCTGCGGTTCCTGCAGGCCGTCGAGCGCGAGCGCGTGACGCTGTATTTCGGCGCGCCGGTGTCGTACCTGCTGCCGCTCGACACGATCGAGGGCTTCGCGGCGTTCGACCTGTCGAGCGTGCGCGCATGGCTGTACGGCGGCGGCCCGATCGGCGCCGCGCAGGCCGAACGGCTCGCGCGCGCGTATCGCAGCGACGCGTTCTTCCAGGTGTACGGCATGACGGAAGCGGGCCCGGCCGGCACGACGCTGTATCCGGACGAGCAGATCGCGAAGGCCGGTTCGATCGGCCGCCACGGCGGCCCGGGCGTCGACCTGCGCGTCGTGCGGATGGACGGCGTCGATGCGCAGCCGGGCGAGACCGGCGAGATCTGGCTGAAGACCGACAGCATGATGCTCGGCTATCTCGACGATGCGGCCGCGACCCGCGCCGCGTTCGCGCCGCACGGCTGGTATCGCACCGGCGACATCGCGCGGATCGATCAGGATGGCTACCTGTTCATCGTCGACCGGCTGAAGGACATGATCGTGACGGGCGGCGAGAACGTCTATTCGAAGGAAGTGGAGGACGTGCTCGGCGCGCACCCGGACATCGCCGAGGCGGCCGTCGTCGGTGTCCCGCATCCCGACTGGGGCGAGACGGTCGTCGCGCACGTGGTGCTGCGCGCGGGCACGGCGCCCGACGCGGACGCGCTGCGCGCGTTCTGCGGCGAGCGGCTCGCCGCTTACAAGATTCCGCGTGAGTTCACGTTCGTGCAGGCGCTGCCGCGCACGCCTACGGGCAAGCTGCAGAAGTTCCTGCTGCGTGTGCGTCGCGAATAGGCGCATATGGCCGCTTAATGCCGCTTGCCTGGCCGCAAAAAAAGAAAAAGCCACCCGGCCCGACGGCCAGGTGGCTTTTTCGCATGACCGGCGGGGCGGCGACGTGCGCCGCCGCCCGTTCGTCACGTCACGGGCTGCTTACTTGCCGCCGATGCTCTTCAGCGGCTTCCACTCGCCCTTCTCGACCTTGTACATCGTGATGCCGCCGTTCTTCAGGTCGCCCTTCGCGTCATACGCGACGTGCGTCGACGTCACGCCGGCCATGTCGGTCTTCGCGAGCACCGGCAGGTACTTCGCCGGATCGGTCGAATCGGCCTTCTTCATCGCGTTGAACAGCGCCATCGCGCCGTCGTACGCATACGGCGAGTAGGTCTGCACGTCTTCGCCGAAGCGCTTCTTGTACTTGTCGGCGTACGTCTTGCCGCCCGGCATCTCTTCGAGCGGCAGGCCTGCCAGCGAGGCGATCGTGCCGTCGGCCGCGTTGCCCGCGATCTTCAGGAACGTCGGCGTCTTCACCATTTCGCCGCTCATCAGCGGGGCGGTGATGCCGAGCGTCTTCATCTGCTTGACCATCGGTGCAGCCTGCGAATCCGCGCCGCCGTAGTAGACGAGATCCGGCTTCGCCGCCTTCAGCTTGGTCAGGATCGCCTTGAAGTCCACCGCCTTGTCGTTCGTGAATTCACGGTCGACGATCGTCGCGCCGCCAGCCTTCGCGGCCTTCTCGAACTGGTCGGCGAGACCCTGGCCGTAGGCCGTGCGGTCGTCGACGATCGCGATCTTCTTCATGCCGAGATCCTTCGACGCGAACGTGCCGGCCACCGAGCCCTGCTGCGTGTCGGACGTCATCATGCGGAACGTCGTCTTGTAACCCTGCTGCGTGTATTCCGGTGCGGTCGCCATCGCGATCTGCGGAATGCCCGCGTTCGCGTAGATGCGCGAGGCCGGAATCGTCGTGCCCGAGTTGAAGTGGCCGAGCATGCCCTTGATGCCGTCGTCGACGAGCTTCTGCGCGACCGTCGTGCCGGTGCGCGGGTCAGCCTGGTCGTCCTGCGTGTCGAGTGCGAACTTCACCGGCTTGCCGCCGATCTTCGGGCTCGTCGCGTTGAAATCCTCGATCGCGAGCACGATCCCGTTCTGCATATCCTTGCCGTAGTGCGCCTGCGCGCCCGTCATCGGCCCTGCGTAACCGATCTTCACGTCATCCGCATGGGCCGTCCCCGCCAGCGACATGACCGCGACGAACGTCGCGCCTGCCACCTTTTTCATCGTGTGTTGCATAGCATCTCCTTGGTACCAGGGTAAATGGAGCGGCTTCGGGATCGCCTAGCCGCTTCCTTTGTTTGATCCGAACGGCAAGGATGATCAGCCGATCGTCATCAAATTCGCATTGCCGCCCGCCGCGGCCGTGTTCACGCTCACCGAGCGCTCCGTCAACAGCCGTTCCAGCGCGTAATCTTCCGCATCGCCGTTCTCGAACGCGCCCACCGACACGCCCTGCACCGACACGATCGGGCCCGGTCGCTGCGCGACGTCCTTCACGAGCGTCTGCAGTTCGTCGCTGTCGCCTTCGAACAGCACCGCGTCGAACGGCGTATCGGCCTGCTTGCGCACGGTCGCATGCGCCTTCAGCGACGCCGGCAGCGCGGCGACCAGCGCCTCGCCGGCCGCGCCCGCGAACAGCGCGCGGTTGCCGGTCGCCAGCACTGCCGCGAACTGCGCGCGCGC
>NZ_QOBB01000404.1:0-3412 GCF_024704855.1 Burkholderia sp. HAN2018
CAACCTCGTCGGCGAACTCGTGATCACGCAGGCGATGCTCGCGGAAACCGCGAGCGCGTTCGATCCGGCGCTGCACGACCGCCTGTTCAACGGGATGGCGCAGCTCGAGCGCAACGCGCGCGACCTGCAGGAAGCGGTGATGTCGATCCGGATGATGCCGATGGACTACGTGTTCAGCCGCTTCCCGCGGCTCGTGCGCGACCTCGCCGGCAAGCTCGGCAAGCAGGTCGAGCTCGTCACGTTCGGCCAGGCGACCGAGCTCGACAAGAGCCTGATCGAACGGATCATCGATCCGCTCACCCACCTCGTGCGCAACAGCCTCGACCACGGGATCGAGACGGTCGACAAGCGCGTCGCCGCCGGCAAGGACGCGGTCGGCCAGCTCGTGCTGTCGGCCGCGCATCACGGCGGCAACATCGTGATCGAGGTGAGCGACGACGGCGCGGGCCTGAACCGCGAACGCATTCTCGCGAAGGCGGCGAAACAGGGCATGCAGGTGTCCGACAACATCAGCGACGACGAAGTCTGGCAACTGATCTTCGCGCCGGGCTTCTCGACCGCCGAGACGGTGACCGACGTGTCGGGCCGCGGCGTCGGGATGGACGTCGTGAAGCGCAACATCCAGTCGATGGGCGGCCACGTCGAGATCACGTCGCAGGCCGGCCGCGGCACGACCACGCGGATCGTGCTGCCGCTCACGCTCGCGATCCTCGACGGGATGTCGGTGAAGGTCGGCAACGAGATCTTCATCCTGCCGCTGAACTTCGTGATGGAGTCGCTGCAGCCGTCGAACGACGACATCTACACGGTCGGCAACGGCGAGCGCGTGGTGCGTGTGCGCGGCGAATACCTGCCGCTCGTCGCGCTGCACGAGGTGTTCTCGGTCGATGACGCGCGCACCGACCCGACGCAGGGGATCGTCACGATCATGGAAACCGAGGGGCGCCGCTTCGCGATGCTGATCGACGAACTGGTCGGCCAGCAGCAGGTGGTCGTGAAGAACCTCGAAACCAACTACCGCAAGGTGCACGGCATCTCGGCGGCGACCATCCTCGGCGACGGCAGCGTCGCGCTGATCGTCGACGTCGCGGCGCTGAACCGCGAAACCCGTGCGACGCACGGCGCCCGTGCCGGCGCCGAGCTCGCGATGTTCTGATGTCTCTCGCCATTCAACCGATTGGGGGCAAACGTGTCTGCTGAAGTCCAAATGATCAATCCGGCCGCGGCGAACGCGGCAACGAGCCGCCGCGACGCGGAACAAGGCGACGCGACGGGCCAGGAATTCCTGGTGTTCACGCTCGGCGACGAGGAATACGGGATCGACATCCTGAAGGTGCAGGAAATCCGCGGCTACGACAGCGTCACGCGCATCGCGAACGCGCCGGATTTCATCAAGGGCGTGATCAACCTGCGCGGGATCATCGTGCCGATCGTCGACATGCGGATCAAGTTCCATCTCGGCCGCGTCGAGTACGACCACCAGACGGTCGTGATCATCCTGAACGTCGCGCATCGCGTGGTCGGGATGGTGGTCGACGGCGTGTCGGACGTGCTGACGCTGCAGACCGACCAGATCATGCCGGCGCCGGAATTCGGCGCGACGCTGACGACCGAGTACCTGACGGGCCTCGGCACGGTCGACGGCCGGATGCTGATCCTGATGGACATCGAGAAGCTGATGTCGAGCCGTGAAATGGCGCTGATCGAGACGCTCGGCGGGTAAGCGCGCCGCGTGCGCAGGAATTTCGGGAGAATCTGCAATGTTGCATAACTGGTCGATCCGCACGACGCTCACGGCGGTCGGACTCATCCTCGTGGCGCTGGCCGCAGCCGTCGGCGGGCTCGGCCTGTACGCGCTGAATCAAGCGAGCCGCTCGCTCGACGAGATCGCGCACGTCGACTTGCCGGCGATCCATGCGCTCGACGACACGTCGGCGCAGTTGCTGCGCGCGCGCGTGGCGCTCGACCGCTTCCGCACCCTGACCGAAACCGGCAACACGGCCGACGCGGCCAAGGTGCTCGACCGCGCGCAGGAGCTGTACGCGAAGTCGAACCAGAACTGGCAGGCGTTCCAGGCCACGCCGAAGCTCGGCGTCGAGCAGGCGCTCGTCGACGAACTCGCCGCACGCTATGCGACGATCGTGAAGGAAGGCGTCGAGCCCGAATTCGCGGCCGCGCGCGCGGGCGACATGGCCGCGTACCACGCGGTCGCCGATACCAAGATCAGCCCGATGTTCGTCGCGTACGACCAGGCGGCAGCGGCCGTGGTCGCGTCGCTGCAGAAGCGCGCGGAAGATCGCCAGGCCGCGACGCAATCGCAGATCTCGCTGATGATCGGGCTGATCGCGGCCGGCATCGCGATCGCGTTCGTCGTCGTGATCGCGATCCGCTTCGCGCTGCGCGGGCTGATCGTGCAGCCGCTCGAGGACGCGATCGCGCACTTCGAGCGCATCGCCGGCGGCGACCTCACCGAGCCGGTGAACGTGTTCAGCACCAACGAGATCGGCCGCCTGTTCGGCGGCATCAAGCGGATGCAGGACGCCGTCACGACGATGGTGCAGGCCGTGCATCGCGGCACCGAGTCGATCGACGTCGGCGCGCGCGAGATCTCGACCGGCAACACCGACCTGTCGCAGCGTACCGAGGAGCAGGCCGCGTCGCTGCAGGAAACCGCGTCGAGCATGGAGCAGTTGACGGGCACCGTGCGCCAGAACGCGGAGAACGCGCGGCAGGCGAGCCAGCTCGCGGTGAACGCGTCCGACATCGCGACGCAGGGCGGCGACGTGGTCGGCCAGGTCGTGTCGACGATGCAGGACATCGCGGCGAGCTCGGGCAAGGTCGTCGACATCATCGGCACGATCGAAGGCATCGCGTTCCAGACCAACATCCTCGCGCTGAATGCGGCGGTCGAAGCCGCGCGCGCGGGCGAACAGGGCCGCGGCTTCGCGGTGGTCGCGGGCGAGGTGCGCTCGCTCGCGCAGCGCAGCGCGAGCGCCGCGAAGGAAATCAAGCAGCTGATCGGCGATTCGGCCGAGAAGGTCGAAAGCGGGTCGGCGCTCGTGTCGCGCGCCGGTTCGACGATGGACGAGATCGTCCAGGCCGTGCGCCGCGTGACCGACATCATGGGCGAGATCAGCGCCGCGTCGGACGAGCAGTCGACCGGCATCGAGCAGGTCAACCGCGCCGTCGGCCAGATGGATTCGGTCACGCAGCAGAACGCGGCGCTCGTCGAGCAGGCGGCCGCCGCGGCCGCGTCGCTCGAGGAGCAGACGCGCCAGATGAAGACGGTCGTTGCTGGCTGGCGCGTCGCGGGCGGCATCGTGCTCGCGCCGTCGCGCGGTGTCGCGCGGCCGGTCGCGCATGATCCGGCGCATGCGCCGGCGCTGACGTCGGAGCCGCGTTTCGACGCGGC